>DATGHU010000001.1 GCA_035307765.1 bacterium
GGAGCGGCCGCACCAAGGCTACCGGTTGCAGGGGCGCACGCCAGCGTCGGTGTTCGCCGCTCGGAAGGCCAGTTGAATGATGACGACGCTCTTGGTTGGAGTGCAAAAGTGTCAACACCTCGTCCACACTGGACACTCTAGAAGGGCACAAACGGGGCTTTCGGGGGGGCCGCCGGGGAGGGCCCCGGCCGGAAAAACGGGCTGGGTCCCACCGACGGAAGGAGTGCAGGCGACAAAATGGAAATTTCAGCTGAGATGCTGCATGGAACGCGGTCGTTTCAGAGCGAGCAGCGGCCGGCGCTGCGGTGCGGGGACCTCGCGCTCACATCGACGAGGTTTGCGGGCGGCGTCACGGCGGAAGTGGCACGCCGCCAGCCCGACGGCACCTGGCTGTGGGTGATCGACCAGTCGAAGTTTCTCGACTGAGAGGCCGGGCGCATGCAGTTTGCCATCGCCATTCCCCAGTTCGTCCGCGACGGTGCCTTCGACCCTACCGCGTTCCGTACGTTCCTTGCCCGCGCGGAAGCGCTCGGCTTCGAGGGCGCCTGGACGCAGGAACAGCTCCTCGGCACGAAGCCGTTCCTCGGCCCGATGGAGGTAATGGCCTACGCGGCGGCCTGCACCGAGCGGCTGCGGCTCGGCTGCGCCGTGTTCGTCACCCCGCTGCACAGCCCCGTGCACCTCGCCAAGAGCCTCAGCACGCTGGATCAGTTGAGCCGCGGGCGGCTCGAGGTCGGCGTGGGCCTCGGCGGCCGCCGGGCGTTTCCGGCGTTCGGCATCACGCCGGACGGGCTGGCCGCCCGCTTCGTCGAGGGCGTGCGACTCATGAAGATGCTGTGGACCGAGCCCGCGGTCACGTTCCACGGCCGGTTCTGGCAGATAAACGGCGGCGCGATGGAGCCCAAGCCGTTTCAGAAGCCGCATCCGCCGGTGTGGCTCGGCGGTAGCCACCCAGCCGCGGTGCGGCGCGCCGTCCGCCACGGCACCGGCTTCTTCGGCGCCGGCTCGCAACCGACCGTGCGGTTCGCAGAGCAGGTGCGCGTTCTGCGCGAAGCGCTCGCCGCCGCGGACCGTCCCGCCACCGCGTTCCGCGTGGCGAAGCGCGTCTACATCGCGGTGGACGACGACGCCGCGCGGGCGCGGCGCCGCATCGGTGAGGCGCTCGATGAGCTCTACGGCGACTTCGGCCTGCGGAACATGGAGTCGGTCGCGGTCTTCGGACCGTCCGATGACTGCGCCGCGGCGCTGCGTGAGGTGGCGGACGCGGGCGCGCAGATGATCCTGCTCAACCCGATGTTCGACGAGACGCAGCAAATGGAACGCCTCGCCGCCGAGATCATCCCCCGGCTCACGTAGGGCGGCGGACGCCGGGCCGGCGCCTGCCGCCGCGACCCTGCTGAAGGGGGCTGGTGAGAGTCGCGTCGACTCGGGCTGGCTGCGCGATGAGGCACAACGGGGGGCAGTCTTGTTCTACCGTCTGAGGGGCCGAAACCCGTGGAAAATAGGGCGACTAGCAGCGCCGTGCAGTCGGATGTAGCCAGGTTCTTGGTGGAGGCGGCGGGAATCGAATTTTCAGCCCCTGTTCGTCTGTCGAGCATCGTCTACTCCTGGCGACCGCCGGAACCCTCTGCTCGCGACGTTCGCTCGGACCCCTGCTCCCCCACCTTTCTCGGTCCACTTTCGTCGATTACGGTGCCCATATGGTGCCTACCAAGCCCGAAATCGACCACCTTTCCTGAAACCACCGTGTGGTGGCGGCCGGAGCCTAGCCCTGGGAATTCGGTCCACATCAACATAGAATCCACCATGATCAAGACTGCTGCAAGAATTGGAACGCCGAAGACCGCGCCCGAGGGCTCGCGGCGTGGAGCCCTTAGATTTATTGACTCATGGCCAATAGCCGGTACCTTCCGGGGGCACTACCGGCCGGACAGGAGTCAAGGAGGGGATGGTAGTCCCCGGTTTTGCTATGCGTTGCGTTTCGGAAAGCTTCGCGGAATTTGCGCCCGTCTCGTGTTTCATCAGCGCGAGCAGGCCAGATGAGAGCATCACGCAAACGAGGAACGCTAGAATCAGCCGCATCAATTTCGTACCTCCCTCTACAGTCGCTACGCAGTAACCGTAAGAGAAACTGCGTGCAAATAAGGCTATCGTTTCAGCCGGCTCAGCCAACCCGCCGTGTCTATGACCTGGGTCCACCGGTTGGCATCACCGCTGGCAGTCAACCCGACAGGTTATAATGACCATAGCCCTCTGAAGTACCACGCCGATTGAGAACGCCAAGGCAATGGTTGCACACATTCGGATTCGTTCATCCTTCGTTCCCGTCGTCCCATCGTAGGGCGCAAGATGGTGTTAGTACTCCCCCATGGTTCCGCCTCGCGGGGGTATCGGCGCGGGATCAGATCCATCGCCGTTCCCTGCGTCGCTATAAAGTGACACCATGTACGCCCCGGCCTCTTCGAGGAGCTGCCCAATCTGTGGCTCCACCTCAGTGCCTCTGCTGATCTTTGTGGCATCCATTCGGGTTGCAGCCTCAGCATCGCGGGCTGTCGCGCTGTTTGACTCATTACTGAGGTGCGAGGCGGTCCCTGGAAACACAGCGATAGCCTGGATTATGCCTTCTGGGAACCACCCCAAAATACGAAACCCGAGTCCTCGGTCCCCATAAACGAGCCAAAAGGCGACCGTGTGAGGATACCGAGCATCCTTGATGACTCGGTCCGGTGCGCCGAACGCACGCAAGACCGGTGCGGCAAACAAACCAACCTGGATCTTATCGGAAATCGGACAACCTCCACCCCATGACGTCTGAAGCCACATCGCATGTCCCGATGCATCGTAGGTTGCGACAACCGGGCATAGTGTCGTGCGATTGACCGCATCAATCGCAGGCCGATTCATACCGAGGCGCGCACGACCAATCCGTTGACCTGGCACAATGAGTTGCGGATTCCGATCCGATGAGTGTGTAGCGCCAGCGGGAGCCGATGCTATAAGCGCAAGGATAAGGCTCAAGAGAAGATGCATTGGGCGCACCCCCTTTTCGTGCTCCTCCAAGTCTAGGGGAAGCCGGGAACTGCGCCATCCTGGAGACCCTATATAGGAGGGTGGATTCTCGCGCGAATTACGAGGTGCTAGCGATGATCGGGTGAGGCCGGCGAAGACGGGGACGCGGTGCGCAATCCGTGCTCAACCGCCCAGGCGGCAATCTGCGCCCGAGAGTTGAATCCCAATTTGTTGAGAATATGCTGGACGTGAGCCTCCGCCGTGCCCTCCGTAATCGAGAGATGCGCCGCGATCGCTCGATTAGTTTTCCCTTCTGCGATGAGGACCGCCACCTCCCACTCACGAGGTGCAAGCGCCCCTACTCGCTTCCCAACAACAGACTTGGCCGGTTCCTTACCCTTGGGCTGAGGGGTTTCCGTTGGTGCTAGTGCATACTCGACCAGCTGCTCCACCGTCATCGCCCGGCCTTCGGCCCAACAGGTCGCAACGACTGATTCCTCCAAAGCATCCCGTACAGAGGCAACACGCTCGTCGTGATCAGTTTGCCAGAGCGGAAAACGTTGGTACCCAGTAGCCTCACGTAAGGCCTCGGCGGCTCCGAGGATCCTAGCTGCCCGCTCGTGATGCCCTTGGGCACCGGCCAGCCCGGCCAATCCCTCGAGACTCTCCGCAAACCTTGGTCTATCTCCTATTTCTCGTCGCAAAATCAGGCTCTCCCTATACAGCGCGCCTGCCCGCTCCTGGTCCCCCTGACATAGCAACACTTTCGCCATGCTGCATTGCACGCCGGGGGTATGACCTTTGTCGCCAACCAGTCGTGTGATTGTCAGAGCCTTCTCTAGTAGCTCCGCTGCCCGCTTGTAGTCTCCCTGTCTTTCCGCTACGATCCCAAGGTTGTGATACAAGTAGGCAAGAGTATATGTGTTTCCCACTTCCTGCACGATGGATAGACTCTCTCCCAACAGTCCTTTTGCCCGAGCGACGTAACCTCGATTAAGCGTCTCCATGCCAAGACAGTGGAGAGACCACCCAACCCCCCACCTGTCTCCTGCTTCTCGGAACAGTGTCAGACTCTCCTCAAATAGAGTCACCGCTCGATCATAGTTCAGCCGTTCTGCCGCCACATGCGCCAGATGGTGGAGTGAGTAGGCAATACCCGTTACGTCTCCCACTTCCCGAAACAAGGCAAACCCCTCTCGCAGGAGCTCCTCGCCTCTCACAATGTCCTGACTCCGCGTCAAAATTCCCGCCCCATAGTTCGCCTTCGCACGCACCGACGTCGACACGCGGCCGCTGATGGCTAGCCCATTTTCCAACCATTCCCGTCCCTCGCTATGATGGCCGCGCATGTGCCAAAATTCACGCAGTGCGCCCGCCAACCGTAACCATGCCTCAGCCCCCTCCTCCTCCGCTCTGCACCACTCCAGCGCTGCTCGGAAATTACCATGTTCCATCTCTAATCGCGCCAGCCACGCCACTTGTTCCGGCCCCAGCAATTTCCGCTCCACCCGCTCCGCCCACTCCAGGTACCAGTTGCGATGGCGCGCCTGCGCATCCGCCGATTCGCCGGACTCCATCAGCCGGTCACGGCCATACTGTCGAATCGTCTCCAGCAACCGATAGCGCGTCTCACCGCCGCGAGTATCCGCTATCACCAACGATTTGTCCGCCAACTTTGTGAGTAGGCTTAGCACGGCGGACCGCTCCACACCGTTTTCGGCACAAACCGCCTCCGACGCCTCCAAAGTCCAGCCGCCAGCAAACACAGACAGTCGGCACAGCAGAGCACGCTCCGCCGCGGATAGCAACTCGTAACTCCAATCCATCGCTGTCCTCAGTGTCTGATGGCGTGAAACGGCTACACGGCTCCCGCTGGTCAGCAGCCGGAAGCGATCCGAGAGCCGGTCAAGTATCTCGTCCACCGTTAGGACCCGCACCCACGCCGCCGCCATTTCGAGCGCCAGTGGAATGCCATCCAATTGATGGCAGAGGCGAGCAATAGCGCGGGCATTGCGGTCTGTGATGGCAAATGCCGAATGAGCACCTATGGCACGCTCGAGAAAGAGATGAACGGCCTCGTACTTGATCAGCTGCTCACTTGGCGGCATCTCCTTGAGATCGGGGAGGGAAAGGGGGGGCACACTCCATCGGATCTCGCCTGTGATGCCCAGGGGTTCCCGACTCGTAGCTAAAATTCGCAAGGACGGACATTCTCGGAGCAACGCGTCTGCCAGGTGAGCGCAGGCGGTCAGAACGTGTTCACAGTTGTCTAACAGAAGAAGCAGCTCTCTGGAACGAAGTGAGTCCGCCAGCGAGTCCCGGAGCGCTCTGCCGGGGCGCTCGGGGACGCCGAGGGTGGTGGCGACTACGTGTGGAACGAAGCGAGGGTTGGATAGCGGCGCAAAATTGATCATCCACACGCCTTGGGGGAACTCGGCCAGCGCCTTGCTCACAACCTGCAATGCCAGTCTCGTCTTACCAGAGCCCGCGGTTCCAGTGAGCGTAAGCAGGCGAGTGCTCAAGAGCAGTCGCCTGACCTCTATAATCTCATGCTCGCGCCCGATGAAACTGGTGAGTTGAATCGGCAGATTGTGGAGTCGTTGACGAGCCGCTCCCGATAAAGAGTGCGGCGGTCGAGCAATCCGCCTTGTCCGCTTGACAGCCACTCTCTTCGCAACCCGCTTCCTGGGCCGACGAGCCATTCCGTCAGCCTCCATGACAAGAGATCGTGACCAACGTTGGAATGGCGGTTCGGCAGATGCGGACAGCGGTCCTTTCAAGTCCAACGCGGGCGGCGATTGGAGTGGTGCGCGACCTGGCCGGTCATGTTGGATTTTGATGCTTAGAAGTATTAATATCTGAATATATCAACGAGTTGACGGCGCCAGCTACTCCGTTGTACCGCCCGGATATGGCTTGATACCGAAAGATGGGGCCTGCATTGTACTCACTCACTGTCCCCCCCGTAACACACCTGATGAACTTTGGGTACCGGCATGCCTTTTTCCCAAGATACCCAGAAACCCTTCGATGCCACAGGGAGAGTCACCATCCATCCGGTAACATCGTTGGGCACAGGTCATACGGAGGAAATCGAAACATCAACCTCTGTCTTACTGCCTACTATCCAGTACCACCGTCAGCCTTTGTTTGCAGGCGTTTGCGGTGTTCCACCAATCCTGCGTTCCCCCGCCCTGTCCTGCCTAATTTCGGGTACTCGGGGCACAGGTTGCAGCACATCGGGATCCGCCAAGCAAGGGAGTGCTGGGGCCAGCCCCCGCCGAAAACGAGGGCTCGAAGGCTGGTTCGAATTCTTTGCAATGGTGGCGGCGGCGGGAATCGAACCCGCCTCTGCCGATCCAGGCGACTCTCTGAAGCCTTGGAAAACAAGGGATTCCCGGGATGCGGGGTAGTCCCCTGCACTTGTCCAGTCCTTCCTAAGGGCGCCGCATCTGCCGGGGCTTCACGATCCAAGCCGAGAACGCCATCATCGCGCTTTCCCGGATCGAGGAGGCATTCAGGCGGCGGGAGGCCATGCTCGGGCAAGGCGAGATCGTAGTCGATTACGCCGTCCAGGGCCGCAAGGTCCCCAGTCGCGCGGGAGGCACGCGACAGCCTGGGGGGCCGTGGGCTGCCAGGCGCGGACCTGCAGCTGGAGGGCCCGCTCCGCCGCGGGGCGGGTCGGCGCGTGATAGGTGCGCCGGGCCAGGCGCAGGCACGCGTCGCGAAGACGCATACAGCGCCACAGGTGCATCTGGCACCCGGTCACGTGGACCAGGCTGACGCCGGTCGTCCGCAGATCACTGCGCTCGGGCTCGCCTCGACTTCACCGTCAGAGCGTTCGCATCTCGCAACACTGGCAAGGATCGGTATTCCTTTATAGGGTTTCCAGGATGGCACGCCTCTCAGTTTTCCGTACTCTTGAGGGGGGGTACGAAGGGCGCCGAGCTCCATGCGTGTTCTCAGCCTAATGCTCGTGTTTGGCACCGGTGAGCGGCACCTTCATCAGGGCTAGCGGATGGAATCGGAGAGCGTGAGACGAGGGGGGGTAGGAGATGACGCGCTTACGCACGCTGACGTCAGGCAACGGCGAGGAAGTGTTGTGGACGGTGGCCCGGGAAGCCGGAGTTAGCCGCCGTGAGTTCATCCGGTTGTTAGGTGCGGGAGGAGCCCTTGCCATCTTTGGAGTTGCCGCAGGTTCATCCGCACACCCCGCGTGGGCCCAGAGCACCGCCAGCGATACGATCGCAACATACCAGAAGAACTTCCTCGAGGACATCACCACGAACTTCTACGGGCTGGGCGCCACCGTGCTGGGATCCCACTGGTGGAAGTTTACAACGGACGTTATCCCATCGGAGCGGCTCTTTCTCCGGAGCCGCTACAAGACGCCCGCCGTGGACAAGGTGGCGTGGAAACTGAAGGTAACGGGAGATGCGATCGAGCGCCCCATTGAACTCACCTACGGCGACCTCGCCAAGATGCGTAGCGTGACCGCCATCCGCTACCATGAGTGTAATGGCAACGGCGGAATGCGGGGCTTTGGGCTCGTCGGTCAGGTCGAGTGGCACTATGTCCCGATCAGCGAGATTCTGAGTCGGGTGCGCCCGAAGAGCACCGCGGTACAGGCCCTGTTCTGGAGCGGGGCGGACGGCCCGGATACCGGCCGCCCGATCGATCTCTCGGAACTCCGCGCACGCCCCGAGGTGATCGGGCTCGCTTACGGCATGAACGGGAAGGATCTCCCCCCTGACCATGGCGGCCCCGTGCGGGCGCTTGTCCCCGGCTGGGGAGGCGCCGCGAGCGTCAAGTGGCTGACCGAGATCCGGATCGCCAGCCACCGCTTCTGGACACGGATGAACACCAAGGAAGAATCCCTCGTCGGACCCGATTACCCGGCCGAGAAGCCGGGCCCCAACGATGAGTTCACCATGGGAGTCGCCGCCTCGGATGTCCGCGGTCAGACGGCGAAATGGCAGAGGACGAAGAGCCACCTGAACCTGCCCGTGATGCTGGACCAGCTACCGGACGTCCCGCCGGGCTATCCCTTGCAGCGGGGGCAGCATCCGACGCTCAAGGCCGGACGTCAGACGATGACAGGGTACGCCTACTCGCCCATGGGCATTCAGAAGGTCGACTACAATGTGGACGGAGGCGCGACCTGGCGTCAGGCGACCCTGGTCGGCCAGACGACCAGGAATATCGCGTGGATGCGGTTCAAGTTCGATTGGAACGCGACGCCAGGCGATCACACGTTGATGACCCGCGCCACCGACCGGAAGGGGGATGTCCAGCCAGCACAGATTCCCTCGAACGAGTCGGACCTCCTCGACAACAGCATTCCCCGGTTCGCAGTGCGCGTTGCGTGACATGGGGATGGAGACATCGAGAGCCGGGACGAGCCCGGAGGTACGCGCTTCCCGTCCTGGCCTCGATGGTCGCGGTGCTCGGGGGAGGATGCGCGCCGCAGACGTCAATTGTGCCGACGCGGTCTCCACGGGACCAAGTCGCGATCGGCAAGGCGGTATACGTGGCCCAATGTGCCAAGTGCCATGGCGACCACGGCGAGGGCAAGACCGGCCGCAAGCTGGTGGCGCCCTGGGACCCGCTCGCGGGGTACCGCACTGCCGATCAGCTCTTCACCTACGTGAGCCGGGTGATGCCCTTTGACAATCCCGGGAGCCTTAAGGCACAGGCGTATTGGGATGTCATCGCCTTCCTCCTTGACGCAAACGGCGTCCTTCGCCGGGGGACCCGAGTCGGCCAGGACAATGCCAAGATGGTCAAGACCACAAAATGAGATGACGACCTCTCCCGGTGAGAGGACGGAGCGATGCCACCTGTGTGGGAGACACCACGCATGATGCGCTGCGGCCGTGTCACCCACATCTTCATTGCGCCGACGGCTGGAGCGCCCATGGTGGCGCTTCCGGCCGTGTCCGCGGTCGCGGGACGAGGCCTCGAAGGGGACCGCTATTTTTGCCACGCCGGGACACTGTCGGATCACCCTGACCGTATCACCGAGGTGACCTTGGCGGAGCGCGAGGTCTTGGAAGCGCTGAGGCATGACCACGGGATCGTCGTCGATCCGCAAGACATGCGCCGCAACATCATCACCCAGGGCGTCGCACTCAACAGCCTTGTGGGCCGCGAGTTCCGCGTAGGAGAGGTGATCCTGCGAGGGAGGACGCTGTGTGAGCCTTGTGCGCATCTCGAACGAGCGACGCAGCGAGGAGTCCTGCGCGCGCTCGTGCATCGAGCAGGATTACGGGCGCGGATTCTTGCAGGCGGCATGATCGGCGTGGGCGATCTCATCTACGAGCGGTGGGTGAACGATCCCAACACCACGCTGACAGGGTTTCGCGCCGCATCGGGGACGCGTGCCTGAACAGCCGCGACTCGACTTCTACATACCGCGGACTCCGTGGGGGAGCAGGCCGAGGGAGGTGCCATGCGAGACCAATACGGGCGAGAACTGCATGATCCTCCGGCTCCTCAAGGCCGCCAAGCGGCACGGCCCCCGCGCGCACGCCATGGTCCTGCTCCCGATCCGACACGTCCTGCGAGTGTCAGAGGTCACGGGCCTGCGGGTTGAGTACGTGAACATGAAGTAGGGCTGGGTCCGCGTTGAGCGGTTGAAGGGCAGTCTTACCACGGTGCAGACGCTCGAGCGCCACCCCGGCCAGCCGCTGCTCGACGAGGTGCGGGTGCTCAGCCGATGGCTGCGGGAAGACGGCAGCGGCGTCCTGTTCATCTCCTCGCACGGCGGCCGGATGAACCGCTCAACCGTGGAAAATACGGCGTCTAGCAGCGCCGTGCAGTCGGATGTTGCCGGGTTCTTGGTGGAGGCGGCGGGAATCGAATTTTCAGCCCCTGTTCGTATGTCGAGCATCGTCTACTCTTGACGGCCGCTGTCGACTTCTGCTTCCAGCGTTCGGTCGAACCCCTGCTCTCCCGCCTTTTTCTTTCCAGTTTCGTCTACTACAGTACCCATATGGTGCCCGCCGGGCCAGAGTAGATCGTCCCACCACTCCACCGGGGTAATTGGCAGCGTTTCGAACAGCGTACCGTATCGGTCCAGTGTGAACCCCGCTGACGAGTGACCGGCCTGCTGCGCGATGTACTTCGGGTGCTTGCTTGCCAGCACAGATGAGCAGCGAGACAAACCTGGTGGCGGAGATCGTGCCGGGTGATCGGTATTTTGATGCCCGCACGACATTGGGCAGCACGCCACTGCCGCTTGATCCAGGACCTGTCACCGATCGATGTGATACCGTCCGGCGAGAACACAAGCTCGGCGGACCGTTCCTTGGCGACTGACTGCAAGATTCGCCGCACGGTCGGGCACGGGTCGATGCTGCGGACACTGATCTCCGTCTTCGGTGTCTGAGGGCTGCGGCGGTACAACGCGCGTTGACCGAGGCCTTGTTCCGGCGGAAGTCGACGTCCTCATCATTTCGGAGCGCGACCTGCTCGCCCCATCGGAGCCCGGTGAGTTTGGCGACGAGCACAGCATCCAGCACCGGTGCGTGCAACTCGACAACGGCCCGCTCGAAGGCTCTAGTACGCGGACGCGGCGACCACGGAGGTTGTGGGCCTCGATAGGATACTGCTTCCGGCGCAGCACCCCTCGTCAGCAGCGAACTGCACCAGCCCTCATCAAGCTGAAAAGAGCGACAGCGCATTCGTTTCACCCGATTGCATCTCTGTGGGACAGGACTGCCCGACGCTTCCGTAGCATTCTTCAAAGGGGACCCCGCGCCGACAATCCTCCGGTGGTGCGCGCGTGCGACTCGACCAGGGTTCGAACCCGTCGATGCGCTTGCGGGGGGCACCTTGGTAACTCAGGCGGGGGGGCAGGAGCTCCGCGATGCAATATGGAGAAGGGCCCTTGCTCGAAGACCACCTGGTGGAACGGCTGATACGAGCCGTGCCGTTCTTTCGGGCGCTCAATCGGCTCGACCTGGCGCGACTCGTCGGTGCGCTGGCCCCGGTAGACTTTCCCGCGGACTCGATCATCTTCAGGGAGGGGGAGGCCGCAGACGCGCTATACCTGCTCGACTCCGGCCGGGTGGAAGTCAGCCTCTCCACCGCAGCGGGCGATCGGGCGCTGACTGAAGTTGAGGCCCCCGCCCACTTCGGGGAGCTCGGCCTGCTCCTGGGTCGCCGGACGGGATCGGTTCGGGCCGTGACGGACGTGAGGGTGTGGCGGCTGCCCCGCGACCGCTTCGAACGGCTGGTGCAGGAGCGGCCGACACTCGGCCTCACCGTGGCGCGGGGTCTTGCCGAACTGGTGGATCAGCGGTCGCGCCAGGGTGCGGGGGCGTCGGCGGCACCGCGCCTCCCATTCGTGCTGACCCACGATGCCTCGGTCCCGGGGAAATCGCCACGCCATTGGATGGCGGTGATCATCTCGGCGGTGGGTCTTCCGCTCGTGCTCTGGACGGTCGCTCCGCCCGCGGGGCTCTCCGCGCAGGGATGGCACGTCGGGCTCATCATGCTCGGATCTGCGCTGTTGTGGCTCTCTGAGCTGATCCCGTACTATCTTATCGCCTTGGCCATGGGGGCGGCTTGGGGGATCGCCGGCCTCGTCCCCGTGTCCCTCGCGTTTTCCGGCTTCTCCAGTCCCTCATATCTTCTGGCCCTGGCGGTCCTTGGGCTCGCCGCGGCCATGGCTCGCACGGGATTGCTGTTCCGCATCGCGTTGCTGCTCTTGAGGGTGTTCCCGAGAACCTACGGAGGCCAGGTGCTTTCGCTCCTCACCGGCGGCCTCCTGCTCACGCCTCTCATGCCCATCGCCACCGCGCGCGTCACCATCATTGCGCCGGTGGCTCAGGAACTCGCCGAGGCGCTTGGATATCCGCTACGGAGCCGGGGAAGAGCGGGGCTGGCGTTTGCTGGAATCATCGGCTACGGAACATTCGGCTGCATCTTCCTCACCGGCCTGGTGGCCAACTTCTTCATCGTCGCGCTACTGCCTGAGCCGGACCGCATTCGCTTCGACTGGCTGACCTGGCTGGTCAGCGCGGCGCCCGCGGGGGCCGTCCTCCTCCTCGGTTCGAGCCTGCTGCTGCTCGTGTGGTTCCGCTCGAAGGCAACGGGTGGAGTCACCCTCGAAGTCCTCCAACGCCAGCAGCGCACCCTGGGACCGCTGTCGCGACACGAGTGGGTCACAATCCTGGGGCTGGCCGTCATGCTCGGGGGGCTGTTGGTTGGACCGGCGCTCCACGTGAGCACCGCCGGGCTGGGCCTCTCGGCGCTGATCCTGGTAATCGCCGGGGGCGCACTGGGGCCTGAGGGGTTCCGCGGTGGGATCGAATGGGGGTACCTCGTCTTTTTCGGTGTGCTGCTGGGTGCCGGGGACGTGCTGCGCGCTGTGGGGATCGACCGGTGGATTGGCCATGCCCTGCTTCCTGTGGCCCGCGCCATCCCGGACCCAGGAGTCCTCGTCCTGCTCCTGGCCGGCGGTGTGATCGCCTGTCGCCTCGTGCTGCCACAGATCCCGGCGATGTACCTGTTGAGCCTGGCGCTCGTACCTGCCGCCCATGGGATCGGGGTCTCACCCTGGGTGGTCGGGTTTGTCGTGCAGCTGACGGCCTACACGTGGATCCACCCGCGGCAGAGCGACTATTACCGATTGACCCGGGATCTCACCCGGCACGAGATGTTCACGGATCGGCACGGCGTGGCCGTAGGGGTCGGGGTAACGATCCTCACGCTCATCGGGATTGTCGCCAGCCTCCCATTCTGGCGGGCGCAAGGGCTTCTTGGTCCTTGACGCCGCGCCGGCGGGACATGCCGCAGGGGTCGTAAGTGGCGCCTAAGCGGAGAGGCGAAGGGAAGCGTTATCAGCGCCGCGAACCTCAGGTGGCACCGGCTGGGGGAGGGAGAGAAATAGATCGATGCCTACCCATGAATCGGGGACCGCAAGGGTTGCCCTACTTGAGAAACTCCTTCTGTTCGGGGGCCTCTCACCGAGGGAATTGGGGCGGATCGCCCGCCTAATGCGGGAGATCGATGTGCCGACGGGAAAACGACTGGTCACCCTCGGCGAACCGGGACGGGAAATGTTTCTCATCGTCGAGGGTCGGGCGTTGGTGACGACGCAGCGGGGACGCGCGGTTCACCTGGGCCGGGGGGACTTCTTCGGCGAGATGAGCCTGATCGACGGCGAACCGCGGTCGGCGACTGTCGAGGCGGCTACGCCGATGCGGCTGCTGACCCTGGGATATCGCGAGTTCTGGCAGCTCCTCGACGAATCCTTGCCGATGGTCCGCAAGATCATGCGTACGGTCGCCCGCCGCCTTCGGCAGGTGGACCGGGCTCCGGTGGTGTGAGCCCGGCCATTCAGACCACGTCCACGCCGAGGAGTCAGGGGGCCCTCCGCCGAACGTCGCCTTGAATATTGCGGCCCGTCTTCCCAAGAGGAGGCCGCGCATGCCGAGTCTGCCGACCGGAACTGTTACCTTCCTCTTCACCGACATCGAGGGCGCCACGACGCTCCTCCAGCGCCTCGGCGACCGCCGCTTTGCGGAGGTCCTGGCGGAACACCAACGCCTCCTCCGTGAGGCGTTCGCCAAGGGAAGCGGACAGGAGATCGACACCCAAGGTGATGCCTTCCTGGTGGCATTCTCTCGGGCCAGGGATGCTGTAGCGACAGCGGTCGCGGCCCAACAGTCACTGATGAAGCACACCTGGCCGGACAACGCGTCGATCCGGGTGCGGATGGGGCTCCACTCGGGCGAACCTATCAGCAACGCGGACCGCTATGTTGGTGTCGACGTGCATCGCGCTGCCCGCATTGGAGCCGCCGCGCATGGGGGCCAGATCCTTCTCTCGGACGCGGTGAGCGGGTTGGCCGCCCGTGACCTCCACCCGAGTATACGCCTGCGGGATTTGGGACTCCACCGCCTCAAGGATTTGCGGGAGCCCGAGCATCTCTTGCAGGTCGTGCACCCAGATCTTCCCGCCGACTTCCCGCCCGTCCAGTCGCTGGACGCCATCCCCAACAACCTGCCCCTGCAATTGACGAGTTTCATTGGCCGCGAGCGGGAGAAGGCTGAGGTCAACCGACTGCTCTCCGCAACCCGTTTGCTCACGCTCACTGGGTCGGAGGGGGCGGGCAAGACCCGGCTGGCCCTGCAGGCGGCCGCCGAGGCGCTTGAGCAGTTTCCCGGCGGCGTCTGGTTCGTTGAGTTGGCGCCGTTGTCCGACTCGAGCCACGTCATGAAAGCAGTGGCCTCCTCAATGGGCGTGCCTGAGCAGCCGGGTCGGAGGCTGACCGACACGCTTGCGGACGCCCTGCGGTTCAAATCCGCGCTTGTGATCCTGGACAATTGCGAGCATCTAGTCGGTGCCTGCGCCCATCTCGCTTCCGTCCTCCTTGGGGCGTGCCCCAACCTGCGGATTCTCACGACGAGCCGTGAGGCTCTTGCGCTGCTGGGAGAAACCACATGGCGCGTCCCCTCGCTGTCAGTCCCCGATCCAAGGCACCTTCCCACCCTGGACCGGTTCATGCAATACGACGCCGTCCGGCTGTTTGTTAACCGGGCGGTGGCGAGTGAACCGCAGTTTGCGGTGACAAGTACCAATGCCTCCGCGGTGGCTCAGATCTGCCACCGGTTGGACGGCATCCCTTTCGCCATCGAACTCGCGGCGGCACGGATCAAGGTGTTGGCGGCCGAACAGATCGCCACCCGGCTGGACGACCGGTTCCGATTGCTCACCGGGGGAAGCCGCACCGCCCTCCCCCGCCAGCAGACGTTGCGGGGAGCGATGGACTGGAGCTATGACCTGCTCTCGCCGAAGGAGCGGACCGCCCTGCACCGCATGTCCGTTTTTGCAGGTAGGTGGACGATCGATGCGGCAGAAGCTGTTTGCTCCGGAGACAGCATCGAGGCGGCTGACATTCTGGACCTGCTCACCCAGTTGGTGAACAAATCGCTGGTGGTCGTGGATACGCAGGGAGGAGAGGCGCGATATCGGCTGCTGGAGACGGTCCGGGAGTACGGCCGGGCTCGGCTCCAAGAGGCCGGCGAGGCCGATGGGGTGCAGCGGCGGCACCGCGATTGGTACTTGGGCCTCGCCGAGCGGGCAGAGCCTGAACTGCACGGACCCAACCAGATTGCCTGGCTCGAACGACTGGAGGAGAACCACGATAACCTCCGCGCCGCGCTCGCTTGGAGCAAGGCCGATGCCGGCGCGGATGCAGGCGGATTACGGTTGGCGGCAGCCTTGTGCGACTTCTGGGACATTCATGGCCACTTTGCCGAGGGACGAGCCTGGCTGGACGAGATGTTGGCGCTGCACAAGGGAGCGGCGCCGGTGTTGCGGGTGAAGGCGCTTAACCGCGTCGGACACCTGGCCCACCGCCAGGGTGATTATGCGCAGGTGCCCGCGTTGTGCGGGGAAGCCCTCACTCTATCGCAAGCGGAGGGGGACACGACAGGGAGTGCGGAGGCACTCCACTACCTCGCCCATGCGGCGGAGGGCGCGGACGATCTCCCTCGGGCCGCGGACTTGCTGGAGCGCAGCGTCACCCTCCATCGTGCTGCGAGGAACACGTTTGAACTTGGTCGCGCCTTGAATTGTCTGGCAAACACGGCCCGCGCAGAAGCGAACTATCCGAACGCGACGGGCCTCTATGAGGAAGCGCTGACGCTCTTCCATAACCTCGGGGACAAGCAGGGCAAGGAGATGGTCCTCCATAACCTAGGATACGCGGTGCTCCGGCAAGGCAACCGCCAACGATCGTGGGCGTTGTTTCGCGAGAGCCTGGCGCTGGCCGAAGAACTGGGGGACAGGCGGGTGATGATCAAGTGCCTCGTGGGACTCGCCGGAGCGTCGGCTGACACCACACGGGCGGCTACCCTGTTCGGAGCGGCCGAGACCCTGATGTCTACCGCCAGCATTCGCCTGGAGCCCTTTAATCGTCGGGATTGCGATCATTACATGACCGTGACGAAAAGCCAACTCGCCGAACCCGCATTCAGTAAGGCCTGGGCTGAGGGCCGGACGATGACGCTTGAGCAGGCCATCGAGTACGCGCTGGCTCCCGAATCGAATTGAGCTCTTACCTTGAAGTAGCCGCCCGATCCCTTCCACGCGCGCACACCACCGACGAGGGTGTAGAAGGGCGGCGTAGTCGACGGGGGATGATGCCAGCACTGGAGGCGTCCGCCGGGGGCGAGGTGGCGGCGCTGGGCAACTGGCTGGGCGAGCATCATCGCGACGATCCGCTCTCAATTCGGCGCCACCATCCCGTGAATCTGAGACTGCGGTGTGACGCCTTGGCATTGCCTCGAGGAAGTGCAACGTCAGGGCGGCGAGGGGCAAACCTCGGGGATCAGGGTTCGGATGCCTCGGGCAACCTCCGCCGAATATAAACCATTTGTAGAGTCCGCCTCATTCAATCGTCAGATCCTTGTTCCCTCCGGGTAGGCTCTTTACGTCTAGCACCCGCAGGAGACACAAGGTCTCTACGGCGAACGTCGCCTTGGGGTAAGCCGGGCCAGTCTTGCTCATCGGGGAGGCAGCGTATGCCCAGCCTGCCGACCGGGACGGTCACGTTCCTCTTCACCGACATTGAGGGCTCTACACGCCTCCTCGAGCAGCTGGGTGATCGCTACGCGAAGGTGCTGGCAGAGTATCGGCGACTTGTTCGAACAACTGCCTACACCAAAGGCGGACGTGACGTAGATACTCAGGGGGACGGTTGCTTCCTAGCCTTCCCTCGAGCCAAAGATGCGTTGTCCGCCGCTGTCGCGGCGCTTCACGCAATCAAACGCTTCCCCTGGCCCGCCGGTATTTCCGTCCGCGTCAGGATGGGCCTCCACACTGGGGAGCCAGTCAGCGGTAACGGCGGCTATGTGGGGATGGCTGTCCATCGCGCATCTCGTATCTGCGCCGTGGGGCACGGAGGACAAATTCTGCTCTCTCAGACGACGCGCGATCTCGTGGCGGACGATCCGCCAAAAGGAGTAAACTTCCGCGACCTCGGCCAGCATCGGCTAAAAGATCTCGGTGATCCGCAGCACCTGTTCCAGGTCGTGACAGCCAGCCTACCCGCCGACTTCCCGCCGCTCAATTCTCTCGATGCTCTCCCCAATAACCTCCCGCGCCAGGTGGCAAGTTTCGTCGGGCGGACGCTGGAAATAATCGAAGTCAAACGACTACTGACCACCACGTGCTTGCTGACCCTCACAGGAGCGGGGGGCTCCGGGAAGACGCGGCTCGCGCTACAAGTGGCTGCTGACTTGCTCGAACTGTACCCTGACGGCGCGTGGATGGTCGACTTGGCACCGCTCTCAGATCCCACCCTTGTTCCCCTCGCCGCCGTGTCGGCGTTAGGGGTCTCCGAGCAACCAACCCGCTCCTTGATCGAGACGCTAGCGGACTACCTGCGCTCCAAGTCGTTGCTGCTCATACTCGACAACTGCGAGCACCTCTTGTCCACCAGCGCCCAGCTTGCGGACACCCTGCTACGGACCTGCCCGAAATTGCGTATCCTGGCGACGAGCCGGGAAGGACTCAGGATCGCCGGCGAGATGACCTACACTGTACCCTCGCTTTCGTTGCCCGATCCTCGGGTGCTCCCGTCACCTCGGGATTTGATGCAGTTCGAGGCGGTGCGTCTTTTCGCCGAACGCGCCGCCTTCGGCAAGCCTGGGTTTCAGGTCACTTCCGGCAATGCAGCAGCGGTAGCGCACATCTGTCACAGGTTGGACGGCATCCCTTTGGCGATCGAGTTGGCGGCGGCGCGGGTGAAGGCGATGCCGCTCGAGACCATTGCCCTTAGGCTCGACGATCGGTTTCGACTGCTGACAGGGGGGAGCCGGACGGCGCTCCCTCGTCAGCAAACCCTGCGCGGAGCAATGGATTGGAGCTATGAACTCCTATCGGAGCTCGAACGATCCCTGTTGCGGCAGCTCTCGGTGTTCGTGGGCGGATTCACGCTGGAGGCGGCCGAGAGAGTCTGCGGGGACGGCGGTGGGGACCGAGGTGACATCCTCAACCTGTTGACGAACCTTGTCAACAAGTCGCTCGTCGGCTTTGACGAGCAGCAGGGAGGGGGTCGGTACCGATTGCTGGAGACGATGCGTCAGTACAGTTGGGACCGGCTCGTGGCGTCAGGAGAGGAACACCACGTCCGAGGGCGACATCGGGACTATTTCCTGGGATTGGCGGAGCAGGCCGAGCTGAAGTTTCGGGGCCCCGATCAGGGCGCCTGGAACAAGCGGTTAGAAACAGAGTATGACAACGTGCGAGCCGCTGTCAGCTGGAGCATGACGGAGGGAACCTTAGAAGTGGGCTTGCGGTTGGCGAGCAGCTTGTATTGGCTCTGGGACATACGGGGATTGCGCGAGGGGGGCGAGTGGTTGGACGCGATGCTCGCTCAGGCGACGGACACGTCGCCGGCGGTGAGGGCCAGAGCGCTCAACGCGGCGGCGTTCGTTGCGCACCGCCAGGGTCGCCCTGACCGGATCTTGGAACGCTGTCGCGAGGCGCTGAATCTCTGTCGCGCCTTGGGCGACGAGCACGGGAGCGCATGGGCGCTCCATTATCTTGCTCACGCGGCGGAGTTACAAGGCGACTATGCTGAGGCCGGTGTGAAGATGGAAGAAAGTGTGGCTCTGTGCCGGCGAACGGGAAACACGTGGTATCTCCCGGTGTCTCTGAACTGTCTGGGGGAGATCGTACGGCTGCAGGGTGACTACGAACGGGCGACGGTACTCAGCGAGGAAAGCTTGAGCATCGCCAGAAAACTGGGGGACACACGGGGCGTGGCTTCTGCGCTCGCCAACGCGGGGGTGGTGCTGGCGCTTCAAGGAAACTACCAGCGTGCAGAAGCGATGCTCAAGGAGGGCCTCGCGCTGTTCTGTGAGCTCGGCGTCAAGTTGCGCACGTCCCACTGCCTGCTCGCGTTGGCCAGGACCGCGCATGGACGAGGGCAGAATGAGCGCGCCGCACGGTTGTTTGGGGCCGTCGCGGCCTTGCGGGAGAGCACGGGCATTGGCCCCGCGCCGTCCGACCTGGCTGAGGACGATCGTGCGGTCACCGCCCTTCGTGCCGCGATGGGAGACGTTGCATTCGCAGCGGCGTGGGCAGAGGGCCGCGGGATGACGCCGGAACGAGTGATCGAGGTTGCGCTGACCTCAGAAGACATTGTCCCGTCCAAAACCAAAAGTCTGGAGAAGCCGATCAGCCATGGCCAACTGGACCGGCTCTCTCTACGCGAGCGGGAAGTGGCCGTACTGGTCGCGCGGGGCCTGACAAACCGTGAAATCGCCTCGCAGCTTACGGTAACGGTGAGGACGGCGGAAACACATGTGCAAAACGTCCTGAATAAGCTCGGGTTGAACTCTCGAGCCCAGATCGCCGCCTGGGCAGTCGAACAGGGCCTCTATACCCCATCCCCGAGTTGATAGCGGCGACAGATACCCTCGGCTACGTCCCATGTAATGCGTACTGTCCACGGTGTCTCCAGCACGCTTTCCCATAGACTGGTCTCGTAACCGCGCTCCGGCAGTATGCGCTTCAAATGCAGACCGAGCAGACGCGGAGGGGTCGTCCGGGGGTGAATTCACGGGACTTTATGTTTCATACCGAGCGTCAAGACGCGTAGAAGCAATGTACATGACTCCGGACGTGGTTGCGCAGCGGCAAGCACTGCTTCGAGCGTTGACGCTCCGTGCGGGCGAACGGGTACTGAACAGAAGTCGTGACCACCCCTTCGTGCATTGGCCCCGCCAACCATTCAAATATAGAATCGCCTGCAGGGTTCGTATCCGTGGCTACGTATCGTTGAATCCGTACTTTCCACGATGCGTCCTGGTGCGGTCTTTCCATAAACTAATCTCGCCAGTTGGTCTCAGCGTTGGAAGCAGGACTGTCTATAAGGGAGGTGTCGAGATGACAAGCAGGTTGTTGGTCGCGCTTTGTACCGTGATTGTGCTGGGCATCGGTGGGGGGGCCGTGGCGCGTGCCACTGGTCAGACGTCCACGCCGCCTGCCCCCGTCACAGTATCCCGGGCCGCGTTCCCAATCACCGTGGCGACGGGCGAGTATGACTTGATCAATGTCGTCGCGAATCTCGCCCCAGGGAGCGGCGTGCCCTGGCACTATCACAGTGGGCCTGTGGTGGGCACCGTGATCTCCGGCGAGGCCACCCTGTTGTCACGAGAGGTTGGAGAGAAAACTATTAAGGCTGGGCAAAGTTGGATCGAGAAGCCGAATGAGGTGGGTGAATTCATCAACCGGAGTTCCGGCTACACGTACATCGTCGCGACCTACCTGGTCCCCAAGGGTGCACCCCCGACGACGTTCGTCAAGTAGAGGAGTCAAGCGATCCCACAGATCCTGTTCTGCCGTCTGAGGGGCCGAAACCCGCGGAAAGTACGGCGTCTAGCAGTGCCGTGCAGTCGGATGTTGCCAGGTTCTTGGTGGAGGCGGCGGGAATCGAACCCGCGTCCTGAAGCCGCGAGGGCAAGGCATCTACGCGCGTATCCTGCGAATTTGGGTTCGCGAGGCTGGACTCCCGCAGGCGGGATTCCAAACCGCTAGCTCTCTGGGTCTTAGCCGGCGTTCCCGGAGCGAAGAACGCCGGAGCAGCCGACTGTTGACGCTCGACCCCCGCCCGCCGGCGTAGCGGGGCGAGCGACGCTACTTAGTTAAGCAGCGTAAGCGAGCTGTGTATCGGCGTGTATGCGCCGTCCAGTTGTTTAGCGAGGACCTGGACCACCTCGGCGCGCCACCCTGCTTCTGCCTGCTCAGTCGAGACCTTTCGCCCCCATTCTGGAGAGATGGACGGAGCCAACAGATATATTATACCACGAGCATGAAGGGGCCCGGAGCCGTATGCGGCTACGAACGACGAGGTCTCGGCGTCCTCGCGCCCAGGTTTCTGGCGATCCGCCGCTCCGCGTCCCTCTCGGCGATCCGCTCCCTCTTGTCGTACAGGTGCCGCCCACGCGCGACGGCGAGTTCGACCTTGACCACACCCCGCCGGAAGTACAGGCGGAGCGGCACCAGCGTGTAGCCTTTCTGGTCGGTCTTGCTCCTAAGACGAAGGATCTCGCGATGGTGCAGCAGGAGCTTGCGTGTCCGCAAAGGATCGTGGTTGTGAATGTTCCCCTGCGCATACGGGTTGATATGGAGGTGGTGCAGCCAGACTTCGTCGCCGACGACGCGGGCAAATGCGTCCGAGAGGTTCACGCGGCCCTCGCGGAGCGATTTTACCTCCGTGCCGGTCAGGACGATCCCGGCCTCGTGAGTCTCCTCGATCCAGAATTCGTGCCGCGCACGGCGGTTGGTCGCTACCGACTTCGTGCCCGCGTCCTGGGTGGCGCCCGGGGACATGGCTCTCACGCACCGCGGACGAAAGTCCCTTTGGCCTCAGCCAGGGGGGTCCCGTCGGGCAGGGAAAGGACCGCCTCGGCAGTATACAGTTTCGCCCGCTCGCCGGTGAGCGTCGCGATCACCACCAACCGCCTGCCGACCGGGGCCTCGCGGCGGAAGCGGATTTCCAGCCGAGCGGTGAGCGATTCTTGGCCCCGCATGTGAAACAGCTGGGCCATCGCGTCGTCTAGAGCCGCGGTGACGATGCCGCCGTGCAGGACGCCCTCGTATCCCTGGTAATGGGAGCCCGGGGTAAACTCCGCCCGGACGCGATCCCCCTCCGCCGTAAACTTCAGGCGAAGCCCAATCGGGTTCTGCGGACCGCAGGCGAAGCAGCCGCTCCCGTCACGCATCCGCCCGCCCTCCACCACCTTCAAGTGCGGCGTAGAGAGATTCCAACGCGGCGGTCACCTCTTCATACCGTTGGACTGTCTCACGCGCGCGGCCGGCATCGCGGTAGAGCTCCGGATCCCCCATCAGCCGGCTCAGGTTGCCCATCTCCCGCTCCAACGCGGTAATCTGATCGATGACCTCTTCCGCCGTCGGCTCCGCCACGCGCGGGGCCGCAACGGACCTCCGAGATGGTCGTGGAGAACGCTGCCCCGCTTCCCTCGCCGAAGGCAACGCATGGGGTGCCGTCCCGGGCACCTCCGGGGTCGTTTGGCCGGCACGGCGATCAGCGACCGGAGCCGCAGGCGGCCTGGGGGCAAGATTCCTTCCCCCGGCGGTCGGCGCCCCCGCCAATCCCTCCCGGTACTTATGGTAGGGGCCCGGTACCGACCGCACACGACCCTCCCCCAGAACCAGCAGTTGGCCGGCCAGCCGGTCGATGAAGAACCGATCGTGCGAGACGAACAAGATGGCCCCGGGAAACCCTCGAAGCGCACCCTCCAGAGCTTCCAGCGTCGTGAGGTCGAGGTGGGTCGTGGGCTCGTCAAGGAGCAGGACGTCGGGTCGATCCAGAACGAGTTTCGCCAGGGCCACCCTCCGTCGCTCCCCGCCGCTCAGCTGAGCCACCTTTTTGTCGACGTCCTCCCCCGAGAACAGGAACCGGCCGAGCAGCGACCTGACCTGGGCGGGCGTCACGGGGCGGGCGCCGAGCACCTCCCCCAGCACCGTCTGGTTCAGATCGAGTGAATCCTCAGAGTGCTGGGCGAAGTAGCCGATGCGCATCCCCGGGGCCGGCTCGACGTGACCGGCCGTCGGTGGTTCAGTGCGGGCGATGATCCGAAGGAGCGTGGTCTTCCCTGCCCCGTTCGGCCCGATCAACCCGATCTTCTCCCCCCGATGGACCTCCAGATCCACTCCCCCCAATACCTCCAGGTTCCCGTAGCGTTTGGTAACGCCGCGCAGCCGGAGCACAACCTGGGGGTTGCGGCGTGGGGCCTCAAGGTGAATCGCCGCGGTGCGATGGGTCCTCGGCGCGGCCACCGGCTGGATTTTCGCCAGCCGCTTCTCGCGCGACTTGGCCTGCCGGCTCTTCTGGCCGGCATGATACCGGCGGATGTACGCTTTCAAGTTGTCGATCTCTTCCTGCTGCCGTTCGAAGGCTTCCTGCTGGCGGGCCCGGCGGGCGACCCGCTCGATGACGTAGTACGAATAGCTCCCAGGGTACTCCTCGATCCGCCCGTCCTCGAGATCCAAGGTTCGCGTCGTCACGGCGTCGAGGAGGAAGCGGTCGTGGCTCACGAGGAGCATCGCCCCCGCGTACTGCTTGAGAAACGACTCGAGCCATTCCTGGCCGTCGAGATCAAGGTGGTTCGTGGGCTCGTCGAGGAGGAGCAGATCGGGCCCGGTGAGCAGCAGGCGCGCGAGCGCCGCCCTGGACCGCTGCCCGCCGCTCATCGAGGCGAGCGGCTGGTGGAACTGTTCCTCGCGGAACTCCAACCCGCTCAACGTCCGCCGAACCTCCGCCTCGAACGTAAACCCACCGCGCGCCTCAAACTGATCGCGGAGGCGTCCGTACTCCTCGAGCGCTCCCGAGAGGCGCGCGTCGTCCCCGTGCACCTCCGGCGCCGAGAGCAGCGCCTCCAATTCCGCCAGGCGCCGCTCGGTCGCGGCGACGTGGGCGAACGGCGCGGCCGCTTCGTCCCAGAGCGAGCGCGTTTCATCAACCTCGGGATTTTGCGGCAGGTACCCGATCACCGCGCCGCTGGCGACGGTGCGGGCGCCGCCGTCGGGGGCCTCCAGCCCGGCCACCACGCGCAGCAGCGTGGTCTTGCCCACCCCATTCCGGCCGACCAACGCGACCTTCTCCTGCGGCTCCAGGGCGAAGGAGACCCCGGTCAGCACCGGGGAGGCCCCGTATGACTTGGTGAGATCAGCGGTAAGGAGCAGCGGCATCGGCGTGGGGGGCCGCGGGACGACTCGGGCCCGGACGAGTGTACTCAAAGCGGCGCGGACGTGTCAAGGTCGGCACCGGAAGGGGACCTTCGGGTGCACATCGAAGGACGAAGCAACGTGCGGTGGCTGGCGGTCACGGGGATCGGGCTCCTCTTCGCGGTCGTCTTGGGGGGAGATCCGCGCACCGCGACCGCCCTGCCCTCCCCGCCATCGAACTGGGCAGTCCTGATCGAGCACAACTCCTTCTCCGGCCGGTATCCCGACCTTCCCGTCGCGTACGCCAACTCCACGCGGATGCTCACCGTGCTGACGCGACGGGGGTGGTCGCCGGATCACATCCTCCTCCTCCGGAACGATTTGGACCCGATCCTCCTCCAACGCTCCGTCGGCTGGCTGGCTGCGCGGGTCCGCCCCGGGGACACGGCGCTGCTGTACGTGGCGAGCGAGTACGAGTGGCTCGACAGGAACCTGGGTTGGGATCTGGTCATCCCCCCCCTCTGGAGGAACCTCCGGACGTCCAGGCGCGTGCTCATTGCCGAGGCCTGCTTCGCGCAGCGACTGGCGGACGCCGTCCGAGGGATCGCAGGGGTCGCCCTCCCCGCGGTGGGTCGGGACGAATGGGATTGGTGGGGCGTCCGAGAGACCGGGAAGATTATGCGTGGGGCGCCGTTCACCTATTTTCTGGGGCGCGCGCTCGCCGCTCAGCCGGAGGGGGCTCCGCTCGACTTTGCCGCCGCGTTCCCCGAGGCGGTCGCCGGCGCCCGGGAGTATTTCCGCACGGTGATCGCCACCACCCCGGGGGCGTTGGATTCGTTCCACGACCGGGGTAGCCATCCCGAACGCCTCGCCCGCTTCCCCAACCCCCATTTGGTGGGCGGGGACGAGACCGTGGAACCGGCGCTCCAGGCCGCCTCCGCCCCGTAGTTTCATTCGCATCTCCCGCCGCACGACTTCGGCTATGGCTTATGCTCCCGGCCCCATTCCATTTGGGCCTCCCGGAGCAGATCGACCGCGTGCCGAAGCACCGGGAGAATCACGGTCAGCCACTCGCGAACGCCCCGCGGGCTGCCGGGGAGGTTCACAATCAGGGTCCGGCCGCGGATCCCGGCGACGGCCCGCGAGAGCATGGCCAGCGGCGCTGCGGACACGGTCGCCACGCGCGCCGCCTCGGGGATGCCGGGCACCTGGCGCTCGATCACCCTGAGGGTGGCTTCGGGGGTCACGTCCTTGGGCGCCACGCCGCTGCCGCCGGTGGTCAGCACGAGATCGACCTGCAGCGTATCGGCCATGTCGGCCAGCGTTTTGGCGATCATCTCAAGGTCGTCGGGCACCACGATGTGGGCGATCACCTCGGCTCCCTCGGCCGCCAGCGCCTGGGCGAGGTACTGTCCGCTTTCGTTCTTACCCTGACCGCGGCTGACGCGTTCGCTCGCCGTGACGATCCCGCAGCGCACGCCGCTGAGCCGCTTCTCGGCGGTCATCGACCGCGCCTCCCCACCCGGCTGCGCCGAGCCGCCGGTTCGCGGCGGATGTAGGTCCCGGATTTGCCCCCGGACTTCCGCGCCAGCCGGATGTGCTCGATGCGCATCCCGCGCTCGACGGCCTTGAGCATATCGTAGATGGTCAACCCGGCCGCGGCCACGGCGACGAGTGCCTCCATCTCCGCGCCGGTGCGCCCGACCGTCCGCACCCGCGCCGTGATCTCCACCCGGGAGCGGCGCGGATCGGGGGTCAGCTCGACGGCGATCCCGCTCAGCGCAATCGGGTGACAGAGCGGGATCAGCTCCCAGGTCCGCTTGGCGGCGGCGATCGCGGCGATCTGCGCGACCGCGAGCACATCGCCCTTACGAGCCGCCCCGCGGGTGATCATGCGGAGGGTGGCGGGTGCCATCACCACGGCGCCCCGGGCGATCGCCTCCCGAACGGTCTCCGGCTTGTCGCCCACATCGACCATCCGCGCCCGTCCCAGGCGGTCCAGATGGGTCAGCGGCCGCCGGGCGGCCCGGTCAGTGGACACGCTTCCCATACCCGCGCCAGTACGGTTCGCGCAGCTCGTGCTTCGTGATCTTCCCGGTCCCGGTCTTCGGGAGGGTCTCCCGAAACTCCACCGAGCTCGGCACCTTGAAACCCGCCAGGCGGCGCCGGCAGTGCGCGATGATCTCTTCCGCCGCCACCCGCTGCCCCGGCTTGAGCACGACCAGGGCCTTCGGGGTCTCCCCCCACCGTTCGTCGGGCACCGCGATCACCGAACACTCGAACACCGCGGGGTGGGCGGCGAGCGCCTTCTCGATCTCCACCGAGGAGATGTTCTCGCCCCCGCTGATGATGATGTCCTTCTTGCGGTCCACAATCGTCGTGTAGCCTTCGGCGTCGACGACGGCCATGTCGCCGGTGTGAAACCATCCGTCGCGGATCACCGCCGCCGTCGCCTCCGGGTCCCGAAAATACCCGTCCATCACGACGTTGCTTCGGGTCACGATCTCGCCCACGCTCTTGCCGTCGGCCGGCACCTCGCGTCCGTCTCCGTCCACCACCCGCATGTCCACCCCGATCACCTCGAACCCGGTCGTGGAGCGCCGCCGCAGGTCGTCCTCGCCCCCGCCCCCCAGGTGCGCCTTGGGGAGCGCCTTCGAGAGGAGCGGCGAGGTCTCGGTCAGCCCGTAGCCGACGACGCAGAGGCACCCCAGCTTCTCCTCCATCGCCCGGATCAGGCTGGGGGAGGCCGGTGCGCCGCCGCTGACGGCCCGGCGCAGGCTGGTCAGGTCAAACGTCCCGATCGTCGGCTCGTTGATCAGCGTGTTGTAGATCGTGGGCACCCCGAGCAGGATCGTGATCCGCTCCCGATCGATGAGCCGCAGAATGTCCCGGGCCGTGATCTTGCGCAGCATGACGTGGGTCCCGCCGACCGCGGTGAGGGATTGAGGAGTCCCCCAGCCGTTCACGTGAAAGAGCGGGACGACGTGCAGGACCCGGTCGGCGTCCGACATCCGCATCGTGACGCTGAAATACAGCGCGTGGAGCGCCAGCGCGCGGTGGGTGAGCGCCACGCCCTTGGGGCGCCCGGTCGTGCCGCTGGTGTAAAACAGCTCGCAGACGGCATTCTCGTCCACCTGCAGAATCTCCGGTCCCGGATCGGGGGTGGCCCGGGCGAGCAGCGTCTCGTACTGGTGCGCTTCCGGATCCTCCCCCTCGATGATGACCGCGTGGCGAAGCGATGGGAGACTTCCCCGCACGCGGTCGACGAGATCCTGGAAGTCGCGGTGGTAGCAGAGCACCGTGGCCCCGCAGTGGCCAAGGACGTAGGCGATCTCCTCGGGGGCGAGGCGGATGTTGATCGGCGTCAGGACGCCGCCCGCCTGCGGCACGCCGTAGTAGGCCTCAAGCAAATGGTGGGTGTTGTAGTCGATGAACGCCACCCGGCCGCCGGGCGACACCCCGAGGCTGCGCAGCGCGCCCGCGAGCCGGTCGACCCGCTCGCCGAACTCGCGGTAGGTGAAACGGCGCTCCTCGTCCACGACCCCGATCTTGTCGCCGAAGTTCCGCACCGCCCTGCGCTTGTAATCGAGCGGCGTCAGGGGAACGAACATCGCGCACCCTCCCTGGACCCTCTGATCCCATCCACCCCCCACCATGGGCCGTCGACGGGAGCGGGGACGGCTTACGGATCGAACAACTCGACGTCGACCTCGGCCCCCGCGGCCACCCCCCCCTGCCCGAGAGGGACGACCACCAGGCCGTCGGCCCGGGTCATCGTCGTCATGATCCCGGATTTCCCGAGCTGCGGCACGGCCCACAACACCCCGTCGCGCTCCTCGAGCAACACCCGCACGTGGTCCTCCCGACCCCCGGCGGAGGGAACGCGCCCGTCCATCCGGGCGCGGACGCTCCGGCCGAAACGTCGTTCCGCGGTCCGGCCGGCGAGCCCGCGCAGCAGATCGCGGACGAACACATCAAAGATCACCATCCCGCTCACGGGGTGGCCGGGCAGCCCGAGGATCGGCGTGCCGCCGACGAGGCCGAGGATCGTCGGCTTCCCGGGCTTGATGCTGACCCCGTGCACCACGACGCCCGGCCGTCCCAGCGTGTTGATCGCCCAAGCGACGGAGTCCTTTTCCCCGACCGAGCTCCCCCCGCTGACCAAGACGAGGTCGGCCGCCGCGCACGCCGACCGCATCGCCCCAAGCAGCCGA
The DNA here is from genome assembly GCA_035307765.1 of bacterium. NCBI lineage: Bacteria > bacterium. The sequence goes on from DATGHU010000001.1 coordinate 27,939, forward strand.
TCCCGGTCGTCGGGGATGATCTCGTACACATCGGGTACCCCCCCCTCCTGCTCGACGAGGGCCGAGATCGTGTATGTATTGATGTCGCGGACCTGGCCGGTGGCAGGATGGCGTTCGGGGGGGATGATCTCGTCGCCGGTGGCGAGCACCGCCACCCGGGGACGGAGGAAGGCATCGACGTCGACGACCCCGATCCCCGCGAGCAGGCCGACATCCTGCGGGCGGAGCTGGGTGCCCCGGCGCAGCACCACGTCTCCCCGCCGAACGTCCTCGGCCCGGCGGATGACGTTCTCGCCGGGGGCGACCCGGCGTCCGACCTCGATCGCGTCGGCGCCTCGGGGTTCAACCTGCTCCAGCATAATCACGGTATCGGTCCCCCGCGGCAGCATCCCACCGGTTGGGATGCGGGCCGCCCGACCCGAATCCACGGCGAACCTCGGCGACTCGCCCATCTGCACCTCGCCAACGATCGCCAGGCGCACCGGCCGCCCGTTGGCGACGCCCGCGGTGTCCGCGGAGCGGACCGCGTACCCGTCGACCGTGGACTTGTCGAACTCGGGAAGATCTTCGGAGGCGACCACGTCCTCGGCCAGGACCCGGCGGTAGGCGCGGCGCAGCGACACCCGCTCGGTCCCCCGGGGGACGGGCGTATAGGCTCGGGCGAAACGGGCGCGGGCGTCTGCGGGCGTGACGACGGTGAGAAACTCGGGCATCGCACCCCCAAGTATAGCACCCAGCCGCCTAGCCGATCAGGCCGAGCTCCCGTCCCACCCGTGCGAAGACCTCCAGCGCCTGTGCCAAGTCCGCGGGGCTGTGCCCGGCCGTGACGATCGTCCGCAGCCGGGCTTTGCCGCGAGGCACCGTGGGGAAGCCGATCGCCAGCGCGAACACCCCCGTCTCGAAGAGGCGGTCGGAGAACCGAACGGCGAGCGCCTCGTCCCCGACCATCACCGGGGTGATCGGGGTTTCGCTGCGCCCCGTATCGTACCCGAGGCGCTGAAGCCCCGCCTTGAAGGCTCGGGTGTTGTCCCACAGCCGATCGATGAGGCCCGGCTCCTGTTCGATCAGGTCGAGGGCCGCGATGGCCGTCGCGGCGACCGAGGGAGGGTGGGACGTGCTGAACAGCAGAGGGCGGGCCCGCTGCATCAGGTATTCAACCAGCCGCAGGCTGCCGGCCACGTAGCCGCCCAGTCCGGCCCACGCCTTGCTGAGGGTCCCGACCTGAATGTCCACCAGCCCGTGCAGGTGGAAGTGTTCGACGGTTCCCCGGCCGGCCGCCCCCACGACCCCGCTGGCGTGCGCGTCGTCCACCATCATGATCGCCCCGAACTCCCGGGCCAGCGCGACCAGCTCCGCCAGCGGGGCGATGTCGCCGTCCATGCTGAACACCCCGTCGGTGATGACGAGCACCCGCCGCGCCGACCGGGATTCCTCCAGGCACCGCCGCGCCGCCGCGACGTCGCGGTGGGGAAAGATCTTTCGGCCCGCGCCGCTCAACCGGCAGCCGTCGATGATGCTGGCGTGGTTCAGCTCGTCGCTGACGACCACATCTTCCTTCCCCAGGAGGGCGGACACGGTGCCGGCGTTCGCCGCGAACCCGGATTGAAAGAGCAGCGCCGATTCCGTGCGCTTGAACGCCGCGAGCCGCACCTCCAGTGCCCGGTGGATCGCCATGTTCCCGGCGATCGTCCGCACCGCCCCCGAACCGACCCCGCATTCGTCGATCGCCCGACGCGCCGCCGCCTTGAGTCGGGGGTGATTGGCCAGGCCGAGATAGTTGTTCGAACAGAGGTTGATAACCCGGCGGCCGTCGTAGACGCAGACGGGAGCCTGTTCCCCCTGGAGTTCGCGCGGCCAGCGGAACGCCCCCTGTTCGCGGAGTTCGGCGATTTCCCGATCGATAAACGCCAGGGGGCTGTTCACGCATCGCCTCACGGAAAAGCGTAGGACCGGCGCCGATCACGGGCGCGTGCCATTATTTCGCGTTCCCGGTTCGCGGTCTCCTCCCCGGGCACTCACGGACATCAAACGGCCCGGCGCCGGCGTTACACGGGGAGTCCGACCAATCCAAACCGCGGCGGCCGGTGTAGTAGTGGGGGAACGGGCACACGGAACCGGGGGGTGGGCCCCCGACGCCGGCCCGGTCCAATCCCCGCCCTGGAGGATCCACGATGCGACCGAATGGGTCACCGCACGATCGGCTTCG
>DATGHU010000002.1 GCA_035307765.1 bacterium
CAACTTGCTCCCACAGGCAGCGGGTGCTAGCATACAGCCGGGACACCATGAGGGCTCTGCCCTCCCTGACGTCTGCCTTGTCGTCTCAGCAACGCAAAGCTTTCGTCAGGCGGTGTCCCTTATCTTTTCAGCCCGTTTTCAGGCTCGTGCGTAAGTCCTGTTAATTAGTTACTGGCACGTGCCACTCTGGAGCACGACCGGCGATCCGTTGAAAAGGCAGCCTGAGCGGAAGACGGCAATACTAGAAACGAGCAAGTAATTCGCGTATTTGGGGTTGTTCTGGATCACAAGTCTCAGTCCAAGTGAGTCATAGTAGAGCACTTTCAAACTAGCGGGGGCAGGGGATTGGATCTTGTGGCTTGTGAGTTCCACTCGGGACGGTTCGCCCAGAGCAACTCGGACATCGAACTCTGTACTGCCGAGATGAACCCCTTGTAAGACGTACCTCGGGTCGAACACCACGCCGATCATGATAGCTTCACCGGTCGACGAGAGGACCACAAAAAGTCCCCGGTAATTCGTGGAGGATTGCCAACCCAGCGTGAGATGTACTCCGTCGTCCCGAGAGACTTGCTTTGCTGGTCCCAGCAGCCGTTCAAACTCCTCACGGCGCATCCCCAGTTTCAGATCGCCGATGTCCTGACCCGGCGTGATGACAAATTTGCTAGAGCTCTGAGTGGTCTGAGGAGCTCGCTGCCCCGGCGGCGGATTGGCAACGTTCACGCTCCCATACAGGCCCCCCAAGGCGGAGGTGAGGAACGGCTTGGCGGCATCGATGGCCGTCGCAAAGGACGTGGCCAGGTTGGTCCCCACTTGGTTGCCGAGCACCGCACGCACGACGCCGATCACCTGGCCTTGCAGGGTGAGGACCGGGCTGCCGCTGCTCCCGGGCCCCACCGGCGCTTGGATCTGTAATGCTCCGCCGCGAACGGAGTTGACGATACCCTGGGTCACGGTGGCGGTCTCGGCGCCCACTAAGTCGGCCCGCGGGAAGCCAATCACCACGATCTCTTGGCCTACCTGCACGTTGCCAGATCCGCCAAGGGGCAACGGACGGATGGACAAGAGAGAGCTGTGCAGGAGCGCTATGTCATTGTCCGCGTCGGCGTTAGCTAATTTGACCTCGATCGGCGGATGGTCAGGACACAGCACGCGCAGCCGATCGGCGCCCTGGGCTAGATGATGCGAGGTGAGGACGTACCCGTCGGCGACCACGAACCCGGTCCCCGAGGTTGTCCCATTCCCGCGCTCCGCGAGGACAATGCACACGCTTTGACCGGCGGCCGCAGCCACGGACTGCATCGTCTGGGGACTGGCCGGGAGCGCTAACCCACCAAGAGGTCCAACCAGGCAAACGAGAATCACGAGACTCTTAAGCTTCCGCACTGCGCATCCCCCACTATCAGCGACAGACGCAAAGCCGAGGGCCTTCACTAAGAGAGCAAACGCCAAAAACCTACGTTATTCGAAGCGGCGAAATTGATGGCGTGCTATCAATGGATGTCTGATTTCCGAGCCAGTCGTTCGGTCCTTCCGATTGCCAGTCCTGCGTACGGCTTGGCTCGAGGTTGATCAAGCGTGAGAGTGTTAGCGAGCGACGAGATATCCGAGTGTAGTGATGTCCATGTTTCAGACCCTCTTATCTCCTATCCCGCGGCGTCTTTGACGCTCGCGTCCGGCAGGGGCTATAATAATTAACGTCGTATCGGGCATTCACGAGCGGGAATAGCTCAGCGGTAGAGCATCTGCTTCCCAAGCAGAGGGTCGCGGGTTCGAATCCCGTTTCCCGCTCCAGCCCAATAAAATCAAGGCTCTCAGCGGGTTAGCGTCTGTTCTTGTCGCCTTTCCACTATCGGGCTATCATTGGGGCGTGCCTACGCTCAGCTCCGGGCAGCGCGCCGGCCTCCCGAACAGTGCGTTTGCCTACATCGATTCTCAGGGTCAGAGGCGACTGCCGATCAACGATGAATCGCATGTTCGGAACGCGCTTGCCCGTTTCAACCAGGTCGCCTTTGAGGACGACGCGGCCCGGCAACGCGCCCGCAAGCGGTTGCTGCACGCAGCGAAAAAGTTTGGCATTCTCCCCATTGGTTTCATCACCAGCCAACTGCACTCGGCGCGGAATGAAGCATCCCCGGCGCCGCTCCCCAGGGGGTTCGTCACCCTGCTGATGACCGATATCGAGAATTCCACTGCCATACTTCGCCGACTGGGCGCCCGATATCGGAACCTGTTAAAAAATGCTCGAGGAGTTCTGCGCACAGCGGTCGTGCGGGCCGGCGGCCGCGAAATTGACGTCCGCGCCGACGAGTTCTTCGCGGTCTTTAAGCACGCCCCCGGGGCGATCGAGACCGCGGTGGCCATCCAGCGTGCATTCCGCGCACGCTCATGGCCCGACGGTCTCAAAATCCGGGTGCGCGTCGGAATCCATAGCGGTCGTCCAACGCTCACCGAGTTCGGATACATCGGCCTGACCGTCCACACCGTAGCGCGCGTTTGCTCGACGGCTCAGGGGGGTCAGATCGTCATCTCGAGCGACACCAAGGCCGCTGTCGGACGACATGAGCCTCCGGGCATCCGGTTCCGGAGTCTCGGCTGGCGCCGCTTGGCTGGCCTGGCGGATCCACTGGCGCTCTACCAAGTCGAAGCGGAAGAACCGCACGCCAGCCTAGCACCGCCCAGGACGAGAGCGGCTCGTGACTGGGGCTCGTCGCCTGTCGCTTGAACGGATCCCGCAGGCAGCCCGTAGCCAAAATGCGGCTGCCCACGCCTCCCGCAGTTGCACCTAAACCCGTCCAGGAGCGGCTGTGCGGCCGGTCGATGTGAGCAACCCGCGGACGGAGGTGCGCGGATGAGGAACGTTACACGTCGTGAGTTCATCGGTTCGGCCGTGAGAACTGGGGTGGCGTCCGGCCTCTCGCTCGCCGCCGGGAACGGCTGGGCCTCCGCGGCGGCCGCGGCGGCGGGTCCGGTCAAAGGGGGCACGCTGAATTACGCCGAGGCCGGCGATTTCAACGACTTTAACCCCTGGGGATTCAGTGCGGTCAACTTCGAGATGTACGATCAGGTGTTCTCGCGCCTGCTCTGGAAAGACGGACAGGGCAAGGAACACCCGGATCTCGCGGAATCCTGGGTCATCGCGCCGGACAAACGATCCGTCCGGTTGAAGATACGAGACAACATCAAGTGGCACGACGGGAAACCCTGCACGGCTCAGGACTTTGTGACGACGTTCGGCTATCTCAAGGACCCCGTGATCGGAAAGTACTATGGGGCCCAGAAGATTCAAGGGCTGATGTCGCCGGCCAGGGAGGTGCGGGCGGCCGACAGGCTCGTCCTCGACATCCTCTTTGACAAGCCGGTCCCCTACATGACCGACATCCTGGATTACTGGTTTGTCATCCGGATCGACGATTCGTCTGATCCACGGTTCTTGAAGAAGCTGCCCGTGGGGACCGGCCCGTTCAGGATGACCGAATGGGTGACCGGCCAGTACGCGAAATTCGCGCGGTTCCCGGACTACTGGCAGAAGGAGCTCCCATACCTGAATCAATTCGTGTTCAAGCGCCTAGCCCAGGCCGAAACCTTGGTCCCAAATCTCAAGTCGCGCGCGGTCGACGATATTCTGATTTCGAGCCTCGCGGACGTGGGCCCGCTCCAGGCCGACAAGAGTTACGCCGTCGTGCCAAATGAGAACTCGGGCAGCGTCTTCAACATGATCGTGAACGTTCGCAAGCCGCCGTTCGATAGGAGGGCAGTCCGTCAGGCGCTGTCCTACTCGCTCAACCGCGCGGGGATGGCTCAGACCGCGTTCTTTGGGGTTTCGCGACCGATCACCTCGCCGTTCTACAGTCCATCCTCGCTGGCGTACCGCGCAAACTTGGTGATGGCTCATCCCTTCAATCTCCAGAAAGCGGCGTCGCTCCTGGAGCAGGCGGGCGTCCGGAATCTGGACGTGACGATCAACACGACCGCCGCCTGGCCGCAGATGAAACTGTTCAGCCTGATCTGGCAGTCGGATCTCACCAAGATCGGTGTCAGGCTCACGGTCAATGAGGTCGAAAACGCGCAGTTCTACGATATCGGCGGCGCCGCCGATCTGCGAGGCTTCGCCGTCCACCCGTGGATCAACGCCCGCACGACCCGCGACCCCGCGATTTTCTTCAATACCCAGTACTCGTACCGGGGCGACGACCGCAACGTCTACGGATACCGCAACGCGCAGCTGGAAAAGCTGCTCGCCGACGCCGCGGTCGAGACGAATGTGAACCGGCGAAGGAATCTCTATCAACTCGCCAACGAGATCGTCGTCGACGACTGCTTCATGATTCAAGTCGCCACCAACCCGCGCATCTGGGGACAGACGGCGAGGCTCCGGGACGTCGATATCGACCTCAACGGCAACCTGTTCCTGGCCCGCGCCTGGCTGGGCGGATAGGCCGGCTGGGTGCAGGGGTTTCTAGTCCGGCGGCTGCTGCTGCTGGTACCGACCCTGTTCCTGGCGTCCGTGGTGATCTTTGCGATCATCACGCTCGCGCCGGGCGATCCGGTCAGGATGATGTTGGGCACCCAGGCAACGCCGGGGGAAATCGCGCAGGAACGCACCCGGCTGGGGCTCGACAAGCCCGTTCCGGTCCGCTACGTCATCTGGATGACGCACGTGTCGCGGCTCGATCTGGGTCGCTCGCAAGTGAACAACCAACCGGTGGCGGCGCTCGTCCTGCAGGCGTTTCCCAATACTTTGCGGCTGACGGTGGGGGCGCTCGCGATCTCGGTCCTCGTCGGGTTCGCGTTTGGCATCGTCGCCGCGCTCCGGCAGAATCGTCCCGCGGATCTCGTGCTCACCGGCCTCGCCTCGCTGGGCCTGGCCGTCCCGAGCTTCTGGCTGGGGATCCTGCTGATTCTTCTGTTTAGCGTGACGCTGCGGTGGCTGCCCCCGTCCGGCGTCGGCGAGTCGGGCACGCCGGCGCTCGAGGGCCTGAAATATCTCGTCATGCCCGTGATCACGATCGCCGTGTCGAACCTGTCGGTGTTCTCGCGGTTCGTCCGCACCGCGATGCTCGACGTGCTGACCGCCCATTACATCCGGACGGCCCGGGCGAAAGGGCTCGGCGAGCGCGTGGTCGTTGTCCGCCATGCCCTCCGGAACGCGCTGATTCCCGTCGTGACCATCCTCGGCATCCAGTTCGGCCGGCTCTTGGGGGGTGCCCTCATTACGGAGGCCGTGTTCGCGTATCCTGGCATCGGCCGGTTGGTCGTGACCTCGATCTTGAATCGGGACTACCCGATGGTGCAGGCCACGCTCATGCTTGTGGTGCTCATCTTCCTGGCGGCGAACACCATCGTCGACATCTCGTACGCATTCCTCGACCCGCGCGTCAAGATGGGGGACGCCCGATAGCATCCGGCGTCCGTGCGGCGGGGGACGCGAGGGTGGTTCGCCGGCCCGCCGCCGGCTCCAGGGCGATCACCGTCGTCCGGCGGCTGTTCCGGAACCGGAAGGGGTTCTTCGGAACCGTCGTCCTCGCCGCGCTCGTGCTCGCGGCCGTCGTGTGTCCGTACGTGAGCCCGTATGACCCCGCGGAGGTCCACCTGGCCGCGCAGCTGACGGCGCCGTCGTCCACCTACTGGTTCGGGACCGATGAGCTTGGGCGCGACGTGTTCAGCCGCGTCCTCTATGGCAGCAGACCCTCCCTGGGGGCCGGACTGCTGATCGTCGTGCTGGCGGCCGCCGTGGGTTCGCTCACCGGTCTCGTCGCGGGCTACGCGGGAGGCTGGCTCGACGCGGTGGTCATGCGGGTCTGGGACACCTTGCTCGCGTTTCCCGCGATCTTTCTCGCCATCGGGATCGTGTCGGTGCTGGGACCCGGCTGGATCAACGGGGCACTGGCGATCGCCGCGGTCAACACCCCGGTCTTCTCCCGGCTCGTGCGGGCGATCACGCTCTCGCTCACCAAACAAGACTTCGTCGCGGCCGCCCGCGCGGTGGGGTGCTCCGACGGGCGAATCATGGGGACCCACGTCCTCCCGGGGTGTGTCGCGCCGCTGATCGTCCAGATGGCCATCGCCGCGCCCGACGCGATCCTCGTGGAGGCGGCCCTGAGTTTCCTCGGCCTCGGCAGCCGGCCGCCCGCCCCGTCGTGGGGCAATATGCTGAGCGCCGCGCAAGGGTATCTCGGCCGGTCCGTAACGTACGCGCTGTTTCCGGGTCTGGCCATCACGCTCGTCGTGCTGGGAATGAACTTCTTCGCCGACGGGCTGCGCGATGCGCTCGACCCGCACCAGGTGCGTTCAGTCTGAGGCGGCGGCGAGGTCGGCCCCCCTGCCGGTCCTCGCGGAGAAGTAGATCGCGTCGAGGATCTCGAGCACGCGAAGCGCGTCGACGGCGGACGCCGGGCCTGCGCCGCCGTCACGCACGCTCTGGAGGAACATCTCGATAAACCGTAGACCCGGCGCTCCCCCGTACGCCGGCACGGGAGGCAGGACGTACCGGTCGACCCGCTGGGACGCGGTCCGCCCCCCGGGCGCCGCGCTGCGCAGCGTAACGAGATGCTCGTCTCCCGATCGCCCGTACTGAAGCGTCCCCGCCGCGCCGCGGAAGATCATACTGAGGTCGAACACCGCCCCTTCATAGCCGGACGGACCGAACGGCAGCAGGTAGCCGGCGTAGAGATTCACGAGCGCGCCCCCGGAGAGGCGCAGGTTGACGCTCGCCACATCTTCCACGTCGATCGGCTCGCCGCTGAGAGTTCCGACGATCGCGCTCGCGGCGCGCACTTCTTCGCCGGTCACGTACCGCAGCGCGTCGAGCCAATGGCACCCCAGCCATGACAGAACCCCGCCGCCTGCGACGTCGCGCTTGAACAACCAGTGCGCCGGATCCCGAAATTGCACCTGGCTCGTCACCATCCGGAGTTCCGCGGACGTGAGCCGCCCCACCGCACCGGCCCGCACCAGCTCACGCATGCGCGCAACGGCGGGATGCGCGCGCCAGACGTAGCAGACCGTGAACCCGACGCGGTGCCGCGCGAGCGCGTCGAGGGCGGGACGCAGTTCGCCGGCGGACCGCGCACAGGGCTTCTCGCAGATGACGTGCTTGCCGGCCCGCGCGCATTCGGCGATCGCGTCGGGCGTCCGGTCGGTGGGAAGCGCGATCACTACGACGGAGACGTCGGAGCGCCCGAGCAGTGCCGGCAGGTCGTCGCAGACGGCCCGGGTCTTGCGGCAGAGGCCCGGCCCCGCATCACGTGCCGCCGGGTCGGGGTCGTACAGGACCACACCCTCGACCTCCTCGAGCGCATCCAGGGTGCGCAGGTGTCCGGCGGAGTGGGGATGCGTCAGGCCGATCATGCCGGCGACGGTGCGCATCGACGCGACCTGCTACCGGTCGTGAACGGGAAAGGAGACCGGCCCGCCGCCCGTGTCGCTCGACTGCAGGATGCCGAGGAGGATCGAGAGCGCCCGCCGTCCGTCCTCGCCGGTCGACGAGCCGCTCCCGCCATGCTCGATCAGGCCCAGCAACTCCGCGACCGCCGCGCCCATGTCTCCGCGGGTCGTATACGGCGGACGCAGCGGACGAAGCGCCGGCGCCCCGTCGCCGAACGCCTGCCAGATTTCGCCCACGTGGGCGCCAACACGGATGCGCCCCGCCGCGCCGATCAGGTCGAGCTCGAAAGTGTACATCGTTTGCTTCGAGGCGGTGAGAGACGCGCGCACGCCGCTTTGGAAGCGGACGTAGGCGCTGTACCCCGGATCGGTCGCTCCATCGCGCCCGCCGTCGCCCGCGTACCGCGGGCCGTAATGCCGGTGCTCGTCGTCTAACTCGCCGCTGACCGACTCCGGTTCGGACTCGGCGTAGAAACAGACCATGTCCACCAGATGCGTGCCCATGCGGAACAACATCGCGCGCGGGCCGCCGTGAATGGCCACGACACGGCGCAGCCGGCCGATCGCGTTGGCGCGGACCAGCCGCCGGGCTTCGACGAATTCAGGAAACCAACGCCGGGTGTGGTTGATGAGAAGCGGGATGCGGCGCCCGGCGCACGCGGCGATCATACGGTCGGCTTCGGCCAGGGTCGTGGCGATCGGCTTCTCGCACAAAATTCCTTTCACCCCGGATTCGGCCGCGTCGACCACGATTTGCGCGTGGCGATCGTCCGGGGTGGCCACACTGAGCAGATCGATGCGTTCGCGCGAGAGCATCTCGCGATAGTCGGTGTACCGGCGGGCCTCCGGAAAAACGTCGCCCCACTGCTGCTGAAAGCGTTCCAACAGGTCGGGGACCACGTCGCAGACCGCCACGACGGTAGTCCGTGGGATCGCGGCGTAGGCGGCGGCGTGGGAATGCGGCTGCGCCTCGCCGAGGACCGGGGCGGGAGCCGCCTGGCTCCGCGCCGCTCCGATCTCGGACAATCCGACGATCGCCGCGCAGTATGTTTCCACCCACGCCCTCCGTGCCCTGGACCTACCCGGCGGCCACCATGTTGCGGAGCACGCCGAGTCCCGTCACTTCCACCTCGACGACGTCACCCGGCCGAAGGAAGGTCTGGGTCGAGGAGCCCACCCCCGAGGGGGTGCCTGTGGCAATGACGTCGCCGGGCTGAAGCGTGACGAAGCGGCTGATCCAGGCCACCAGTTCGGCCACGGCGAAGATCATGTCGGCCGTGGTGGCGTTCTGGCGCACCTCCCCGTTCACGCGCGTCTGGATCGGCAGCGCCTGCGGATCGGCGATCTCGTCCACGACCAGATAGGGACCGAGCGGACCAAACGTGTCGAACCATTTGCCGTTCGACCAGTCGAAGTAACGTGTCCGCGGGGTCACCTCGCGGGGGATGTCGATGGTCAGTTTCCGGCCTGAGACGTCGTTGAAATTGGCATACCCGGCGACGTAGGTCAGCGCGCGCTCGGCCGGGACGTTTTTTGCCTTGCGGCCGATGACCGCGGCGAGCTCGCCCTCATAATCCACCGCGGTGCAAATCGGGCCGGGCAACCGGATCGACTCCCCCGGCCCCGCGATCGTCGTCACCGGCTTGATGAAGATCTCTGGGGCGGACTGCGGCTTCACGGGAGCCTGAAGGCCTCCCTCCCGCCAGTGTTCCGCATAGTTGCCGGCCATGCAGAGGACCTTCGGAGGGCGGGGCACCGGTGCGACCAGGCGAACCTGGTCCGGTGCGAACACGAAGGCGGCGTCCTGCCGGGCCGACGCCCACTCCGTGAGGGTGCGTGCAAGCTCCCGGCCCACGCCGCCTGCCTGCAAAAAGGCGAGCACGTCGGCGACGTGGGCAGCGTCCCCGGTCCCGCGCGCCAGCGACGCCGCGGCCAGATCCACGATCCCGGCTTCCTCCTGCACGCCAAGCCGTTCACGTCCAGTTTCTGTCGCAAACGTTACAACCTTCATGTGCGCCCGGCCTCCGAGCGTGAGCCGCTCCTGGATTCATGCCCTTTCCCGGGCTCTCCTCCGGACCGGTGTCCAAACCTCGCAGACGCCGCGGCTCCCTCTCCCCCTCGGCACCGCTACGACAGTCTGAGGAGCCGGAGCGCGACAACTTCCATCCAGGACTTAGCATCCTCGGCAGGCGTCGGCGCTGGGGAAACAAGGGGGCCGGTCCCGTGGAGGCGAAAGGGTTGCGGATCGGAGGAGCGCCATGGGATCTGCGTTCGCGATCGCAGTTGTCGTCGTCGCCGTGCTCATGGCATACAACGGCGTCAAGATCGTCCGCGAGTACCAGCGCTTGGTGGTGTTCCGCCTGGGCCGCAGCTTCGGCCCGAAGGGTCCTGGGATCGTCTACCTGATCCCGATCATCGACAAAGCGGTCTGGGTGGACCTCCGGGAGGCGTTCCTCGAAATCCCCGCACAGACGTGCATCACGAAGGATAACGCCCCGATTTCCATTGATTTCCTTATCTACTGGAAGGTGTTCGACCCCCAACTCACCGTCATCCAGGTGGGCAACTTCGCCACGGCTGCGCAGGGGATCGCCACGACCGGGCTGCGCGCAGTGATCGGCGACCTCAGCCTCGACGACGCCCTGACGAAGCGGGACCGGATCAACCAAGTCATGCGCGCCAAGCTCGACGAGGTCACGGAGCGGTGGGGGGTCAAGGTGACC
>DATGHU010000003.1 GCA_035307765.1 bacterium
CCACCGTTGCCCTGACCACCGTTGCCCTGACCACCGTTGCCCTGACCACCGTTGCCCTGACCACCGTTGCCCTGACCACCGTTGCCTTGCCCTCCGTTGCCCTGACCACCGTTGCCTTGCCCTCCGTTGCCCTGGGCGCCGTGACCCTCTCCTGAACTTGCGTAAACAATTTCAGCGCCCTTGATACTCAAAAATCCATTGTATGAGAAGAAGAGCGTGGGCAAGGCTAAAACAGCAATTGCACTTGCGATCTTTACAAGCCAAATCCGACTCATTTTGCGTTCCTCCTTACGAAAGATAGGCATCTGTACCCATTGGTGCCTTCGACTCTCCCGCTCTCCCGCGTGCTCCACCCCACTTTCCACCCGTCCAGTTGCGGCGTTACCCTAATGTGTGGTTCTATCAGGAGTTCGTTACGCAAGATCCTTCAATCGATATTCAAATTCGTTCTTCCGAATGACCGGTTTCCGATGAGTTCCGTGTAACGAAAACCGAGATTTGGGCACATATTGATGTCGAGGCGGATGCCTGAACAAAGGATGCGAAGTTGCGGTACATACGGGATAACAGAAAGTGAGGGCAAGTAATTGTCTAGAGAAGGAGGGAGAGACTCATTGCCTCAAGCGCAGCGGGACGGTCCTCCGCACCCGATAGTAGAGGAGCTCAAGCGTTTGTGCGAGGAGCGAAAACTGAGCCAATCGTTTCTAGCTATGAGGCTTCAGGTGAGCGCGTCGCATCTTAATCGAGTCATTGGCTGTAGAGCTCAACCGAGCTCTGCGCTCCTCGAGCGCATTACCAACCTGTTGCGCGCCGAGAACGGGAGGGCCAGAGTCCGTTAGCCCGGCAAGGAGAATACTGGCGGAAGTGAGAGCGCGAGTGGACGCAGAGCAGTTTGCGCGTATTTACGATACCCACTACTCTCGGGTATTTCGATACCTTCTAGGGCGGACACGCAATCCGCACGATGCCGAAGAGCTCGCCGCTGACGTTTTCGCCACCGCCCTGGAGTCGCTGGAGCGTGGAGCCGAGCCTCGACAGATCGGCAGCTGGATTGTAGGGATCGCGGATCACCTGGCGTCGCGGTTCTTCCGGGAACGGATGACAGAGGTCGAACACGCCGAGACGTCGCTCGGCGAAGAGGAGGATCCCGAGGAACTTGCGCTCGGTCAATTGGACAGCCAGGCGCTCTGGCAGTGCTTCGATACCCTGAGTCCGGAGTACCGGCGAATCCTGCTCCTGCGGGTCGTGGCCGGGTTGAGTGCGCGAGAGGTCGCGGAAAGCATGCGCAAAACCGAAGGGGCGATTCGAGTGCTGCAGTTCCGGGCACTGAAAGCACTTCGGAAGAGCTGGATGGAGGCGGAGCGGGACGATGGACGATCACGAACAACGCGCCCATGAAAGGCATTTAGAGCTTTTGTTAAAGAAGTTGCTCGGAGAAGTCACCGACGAGCAATTCGAGACGTCCGGCGCAGACGCCGAGTCACTTGAGGTGCTCGAGCTGCGGGATACAGCTCGGCGGTTGCGGGCGGCTGTTCAGTGGGTGCCGCTCCCGGCAGGACGAAACGCTGTGCGGAGAGCTCTTCTAACCACGGTGCAGCGAGACCGCCGGGGTCCCGCTCCTCTTCGCCAAACACGCGGATGGCAGGTGTGGGTGGGAGTCGCTGCGGCGGTGGTATTGGGGATGTGGGGGATCGGGGCTGGTCTGACGTGGGGCGGGCGTTCCCCCGCAAGCCCGTGGTACGGCGCACGGGTGGCGCTTGAAGAGCTCGAAGTGGCGCTGATCCCGGATCGGCTGGACAAGGGGGAGATGTTGCTCAAGACCACGCGGGCGAGAATCGCGGAAGTGCAAGCGATGGCGGAGGCGGGAGATTCACTGGGGCTGCGCCGTGCCGCCAACGCCCTGGACAGTGAAGCCGGGTGGCTGCACGCGATCATGACCACCCTTTCCGCGACGGACCGAGACCGTTTCACGCGGGATCTCAAGCACATTTGATGCCCGGTCGCCTGCCGAACATGGCAAGGCTAGGAGGAACAGGGATGCGTTGGATGCTGGGCTTGGTGTGGGTTTCGGTGTTGGTCCTTAGCGGGGTTGCCCCCGGATGGACGGCTCAACCAGACTACTCGCTCAATTATCAGTTTTCTGAGGTGCAGCCTCCGGCAAGTCCGGGTGCCATAACGCAAAACGCCGGGAGTGTGGGGGGACTGCATTCCGTCCTTTCGCTGACCGGTAGCGTCCTGCCTGGGTGTTCAGGGGGCGCCGGGTGTGGATCTTTTGCCGTGTCAGTCGCGGGACTTGGGACTTCGCCGAGCGGACAGTTTGGGCAGTTGCGAGGGACGTTTGCCTGTGGCAGCGGTGAGTGCGCCATGACGCTCACCGGCGGCACCGGGGTTTTTAGCAAAGTGGATGCCAGTGAATTTACTTTGAGTTCCACGGGTCGCTCCAATGGGTTGCTGAGCACGTCGATCATCAACCACGGCGCTTGGGTGTCAACAGTCGCGCGGGCAGCAGCGGTGCTCAAGGCGGAGGGGCAACTTCCGGCCGGGCTTACGGTGGGGGATCTTGTGAGCCAGGCTGCTCAAAATGAGAAGGAATTGCAGCAAACGTCTCAACAGCAGGGTCAAAGCGGAGGCAGCAAAGGTAATGGGAAGGGCAATTCTGGCCCCGGCAACGGGAGCGGGAGTGGCAACGGGAGCGGGAGTGGCAACGGGAACGGGAGTGGCAACGGGAATGGGAGTGGCAACGGGAACGGGAGTGGCAACGGGAACGGGGGTGGCGGAGGTCGAGGGCATTAATTGAAGTCTTCCGCGTTAGTCGCTGCCCCGACATATATAAGCGGAGATCGGCGCGCCGACCCGAACGGGCCGGCGTCATGGCGTCTAAATTAAGTCCGGGCTCTCAGTCGAAAGCGAGGGACGTCGAGAGCTCCCGGTTCGCGTCGATCTGCGCCTTCAGGTCCGCGATCTTCTGCTCCGCGGTGGCAATGGCATCGGCGCCAGCGATGAAGCGGCTCGGAGGCGGCTCCTGGCTCGCAATCGTGATGAGCGCGCGCGCGAGCTTCGCAGGGTCCCCGGATTGCTGGCCGTTCTGGGCTTTCCAGTACTCGACGAGGGGCCCTCTGCGTTCGTCGTAGTCGGCGATGGACGGCTCGGCATAGTTCGTCGATTGCTGCGTGAGGAGTTCCGTGCGGAAGAATCCCGGATTGACGATCGTCGTATTGATGCCAAACGGTGCGACCTCGGCATGCAGCGACTCCATCCACCCCTCAAGGCCGAACTTCGACGCGGCGTAAGCCGTCACGAAGTCGTAACCGGCGGCGAGGCCCGCTGCCGAAGAGATCGAGATGATGTGCCCCGAGCGCTGCTTGCGCATCACCGGAAGGACCGCGCGCGTGACGTTCATCGGGCCAATGAGGCTCGTCGCCAATTGCCGATCGAACTGCTCCGGCGTCAACTCCTCGAAGTAGCCGGCGTAGAAGCTCGCCGCGTTGTTTACCAGCACGTCGATGCGACCAAACCGGTCGACTGCGGCCTTTACAGCCGTTTTGGCATCGGCACGGCTCGTGACGTCTAGCTTGACGGGCAACAAGTCGTTCGACTGTCCCAGGGCCTTCGATACGAGGGCGGTGTCCCGGCCAGTGGCCACGACGGCATACCCGACCGCCAGGGCCGCCTTGGCGAAATCGGCACCCATGCCCCGGCTCGCTCCGGTGATGAACCAGACCTTCTTGTTATTCACGACATCTCCATCCTCTCTGAGGCGCGAGACTTGAAACGCTCGATGCGGTACGCGATCTCGGGTCCGTTGTCCCCCTCGTACGCGAGTTGCGCCATCGCCAGGGCGAACGGCTCCAGGTATCTCGCGATTCGCAGCGATCCAGCATCCACGGGTTCAAAGCCGACGTCACGAATCAACGTCGCTGCGATGTCTTTCGCGGCCTGGTCATTGCCGCAGTACATGAGGCTCGGCCGGCGCCGCGTCCGTCGCTTTGCGGCGAACACGCCGAACAAGACCTCACTCGGGACGGTGCTGAACGCCGACACGACGTGGGCTTTTCGAACCTTCCGGGCCAACACCTCCGCACCTGATGACGTGCGAGTGACGGCCAGCCCGGTGTCGTCCGCGTTCATCGGGAGCGAGCAGCTGACGATCACTTTGCCGGAGAGATCGCCGGCCCGCTTCAACACGTCGTTGACCCGCGACCAATGCACGGCCAGCAACAGTAAGTCAGCGTCGCTGGCGGCGTCAGCCGGCGTCCCGGCGCGTGCATTTCCTTGTGCTTCGCGCGCTAGCCGTTTCAGCTTTCGCCCGCTCCGAGCGTAGCTGAATACGACGTCATGTCCGGCGCGCGCGAAGATCGTTCCGAGCTTGCCGCCCATCAACCCCGAACCAAGGATGCCAATGCGCATCTTCAACCTGCCCGTTCAACGATCTGCATCTGCATTTCATTCATGCGGCCGCCGTGAACCTTGAGTTTGGAGAACTCGGCTTCGAGGTCGCTCAGATCCTCAGGCGTCAGCTGAACGTCGAGCGCACTCTCATCAACTGGGATTTCCGGTTTGGCACTTGCATTCCTTCGTCGGTGGAACCCGGTTCGTTCTTTGCCACCGGAGCCCTCTCCGGCGGTCCCACGAAAGCCGGTTTGTGCTATCCTGAGACCCTCCACACTCGGCACAGCCGCACTGACGGCCGATTTACCGGTCACCACTCCGACCTCCGGTCCTGGCCGTTCGATTGGTAGCAACAAAGGCGCTGCTATCCCGCCGGCACCGACAGTGTCGTAAGCCGCTGCACGATCGCCCCGAACAGTCGTCGCGTGAGGTGCCCTTCCGCCAGCAGCAGCCAGTAGTATCGGGCGTGTTTCACGAGCCGGCCACCCGTCTGCATCAGCCGCTGCTGCAGACTCGTCAGCGACCAACTGTCGATCCGCTTCAGCAACCCGAGCCGCCGCCAGAGGTTCCCCAGATTGTACGCAATGATGCTCAGCCACAACCGCACCTCATTCGCCCGGAACCGGTGGCAACTCAATCGCGTCATCTTCACTGCCTGTTTGCCCTCCTTGATCCACTGCTCCGCCGTCCCGCGTTTATTGTGGAACCGCACCACCGCCCGGCTGTCTGTCGCCAAGGTCGTCACGATGAAGCCCACTCGAGGAAACAGTTCCCCGCAGTGGAACTCGATCTTCGCCACTACGCGCCGCGCGATCTTCCAACTAGCGGCCTGGTACCGAAAGCTCGTGAACCGCACCACCGGCTTGTGACTGGGGCGCCCGACCGGCCGCGTGAGCAGTTCCGCGATGGCCCGCTCCAAGATGTCGTTGGAGGAGATGCGGATGGCGTACGTTGCGTTCCGCGTCTCCAGGGCTTCGTAGAGCTCCGGCTTGGCAAAACCGGCATCGGCCCGGACGACTACGTCCTTGCCCGGCCGCTGCTGCCGCTCGAGCTCGGGCAGCAGCACCTGGTCCCACTCCTCGGCGCTGTGGACGTTGCCCGGTCGCAGCTTTGCCGCCAGACAGTCGCCCTCCCGATTGAACAGCAGCAGCGGATGGTAGCAGGTCGACGCAAAGTGCCCGTTGTAGGCGCTCTGCTCCTGCTGGCCGTAAACAGGGATCTCCGTACTATCGAGATCGAGCACCACCCGCTGCGGGGTGTCCACGGGGTCTACCCGTGCGATCAGCTCCCGATTGAGCGCGGCCAGCCCGGCCAGATTCTCATCTTGGGTCAACAACTCCGTCTCGAAGGAGTGCGCCCGGGACGTTAGGGCGGCCCCGCGCTCCCAACGCTGCTCCGACCCGATCAGCCGGAAGGTCGGATCCCGGGAGAGGCGTTCAGCATCATTCACGTCCTCGTACCCCGCCAATCGGCGGGAGACCGATTGCCGGACCAGGTCAGCGAGCGGGAACTGGGTGTTCGAGCCTCGCGGATCGGTCAAGTGCTGTGTGATGAGGGTGCTGAAGCCCAACCGCTCGTCCAGTTCGCGGACGAGGATCAGGCCACCATCGGAGGTGACCCGCGACCCCTGGAACTCGATCTTCAACGCGGTGTTGAACGAGAGCTGAAAGGGCTGGTGTTGGGCTTCACCCATTGGGTATGCACCTCTCCAGCGCAAGCATCGCGCTCAAACCCGTATCAATAAAGACATTCGACGTGTCCGCGAGGTTCTCAGTGCGCAGCCAAATCGGAAATCCGGGTTAATACAGAGGGTCGCTGCCTTGCCGAAGATGTTTGTTAGCGTGACGCTACAGACGATCTGCCGGGCGGGATTGTCGAAAAAGGAAGCCGATAAGCCACAATGCGTCGCGACGACGTTCTGCGGAAGAGAGTATCTCCTCTGGGCGCCTCCTGACGCAAGAGGTGGTGGCAGTATGACGACCTATTTTCTTCCCATCCATAGAGCTTTCTCAGAAGATTGTTCGTCGCAAAATCATCCAAACGAATGAGCCTTGAGCCATGCACTCGGGGTATTTACATCTTGAAGGTTTTGTTTATCGTTCGACTTGGATGACGGAGGGGTTCCATGCGACAGCTTCTGGTAATCGCCACATTGGTTTTGAGCCTCGCAGGTCCTAGTCTGGCGGTCTCAAATGCGGCTTTGCCCTACGATCTTAAACTATCCGGGCCACTCGGACTGCTCCCGGGAAAAGCGCACGTGCTGTCGGGTAGCTCATTCGGTGGGGTCCCGGTCACGGGGACCATCACCGGGACTTCTACCGCGGGTTCGTTCAACCTGTATACAGACGGGAAGCTATTTGCCTCAGGCACGTATTCATGTGCCTCCGCATGCACCTTCACTGGAACGATAGCAGGGAAGAGCGTTAGCGGCATGAGCCTCACTTCGTCTACGTCGTCGTTGCATCACTCATCTTTGACGGTCACTGGACTCGCCACCGCAAGTGCGTTTTCGAACCATGGGGCGTGGGTTTCTTCTGTCTCCCACTGGGCGAACGCAAATCTGCCTGCCGTCCAGCGGGGTCGGGTGGTCTCCGGCGCGGCCAAGATTGAAGGGCCTCTTGCTTCTGGAAAAACTGATCCAGCTCATGGGCGGAGTCAAGCCAAGGGGCAGGACGAGGACAAGGGGAAAACCAACGACAGTGACAACGCCATCGGGAACACGAACGGCGGCAGCGACGACGATGGACATGGAAACCACGGGGGTAGCGGAAACAGCGGAGGTAACGGGAACGGCGGGGGTAACGGGAACGGCGGGGGGAGCGATCACGGCAAGCCGTAGGGATCGGAACATTTCGAGTACGGGAAGAGGGGATAGGAGGAGGGGTCCTATCTCCTCTTACTTTTGGTCGACACGGCAAGGTTTAACTGAACGTATGCGTGTTCTAGCGGTCGCCCTGCTCAGCATATGACGTGTCCAATTCCAAAGAAGGCGGAGCACAAAAATTTTCACTGCTGGCTCTCCCCGTGCGATGCCGCAAAGCGTAGCTGTGTTGCCCGTACCAGAATCTCAACACTCAGCTGGGCTGATCTATTGCAATTCGCTGCGCAGGGGAATGCTGACGTCTAGGGCGGCGGGAAGCGGGGCATCACTTGGGGGGAGTAGAGGGGCCGGAGAGACGGACGGCTGGGCGCGATTAGCCGTTCGATCTCCGCTATGTCCGCGCTGAGGCCTTGCATGGAATTTCGGCATCAGGGGGACGTTTCGTCGCAGCCCAGGAGGACCAGGTGCGTCCGATTCACCGAAGGTACCGCAGGGGATATCTTGCGTTCCGTCGTCCCATGCGCACCCAACGCGGATTCTCAATCCTTGAAGTCACCATTGCCCTTGTGATAGTGGCGGTCGTCATCACAGCCGCGTGGGGGTGGCAAGGTTCATTGATCACACGCCGCTTACAGAATGCTACATACCTGCTGGAAGGAGATCTCCGCTGGGCCCAGCAGATGGCAGTTTCAAATGCCGGGAACGGTCCGCAGGTCGAACTATGTTTTCGGGCAGACGGATACGACCTGTATTCGACCGTATATGGGGGAGGAGATGTTCTGAACATCAACCCGGCCAGCTACACGGCTACTGCCGGGTCGCGATTCAAAAGTGTCAATAGCGGACAAGAGTATGCGCTTGGGATCCAGATCACTCCGCCGAGCCAGGGGACGATTCCCTGCACCATCGACCCCACCCGCGTGGCCATTGCCTTCCTGTCCTCGGGGCAGCCCCTCTTCGCCGATACGAACTCCCACGCGATTACCCTGACCCTTCGAGGGCGGTCGTACCTGATTACCATTCAACCATATACGGGCCTGGCGACGGTGAGCGCCCAATGACACCGCGTGGAGACCGCGGATACCAGTTCCGGGCGGTGCGCATGCGTGTGGGCGGGTTCTCGACGCTGGAAGTGCTCGTTGCGCTCTCCCTGATGGCCGTGGTATCGCTGGTGTCGCTGGCCTATACATCGAGCGTGCGGACATTCAGCACCGTGGCACTGGGACTGATCGGAGAGCATTCCCCGGCGGGCCAGCAAATGGCTGCGCGACTGCGTACGGTAGGCAGCGAGTGGATTCAAGCTCAAATGGAGTACGCTCGGCAATTGGGGTACGAAGGGTTGTGCGCATCGTCCAACTGCACTTTTTACACTCCCTTCACGGATTGTTCCGGAGCAACGCCTCAAAGCCCACCACTATCGGAGGGCCCGGCTCAACCGCCTGAACTGCCCTATGCTCGAATTGTCGTGACCTGGGATCCAAACACCCCGGTCGATTCCAGCACCAATCCGGCGACGAACTATCTGCAACTTATTGAAGTGGACCTTTATCGGTCCCAAGCAGACTGTCAGGCTCAGACATCGTTCATGACCGGGTACACATCGGTGAGCATCCGATGATCCGCGGCCCAGTCAACGCCATGCGGGATGGGCAACAAGGGACAACGCTGATGGATGTTTTGGCGGCGCTGATGCTTTTGGGCGTTATGGCTTTGGGGGTTTTCTTGGCGTTTCGGGCCAATCTGACAACCTGGCTGACCATCCAGCAATATGCCGAAGAACAACAGAACGGCCGTGTTGTCGTGAACAGGCTGGCGCGCGGTCTCCGAATGCTCGGCTACAATTACACCCCATCGGCCACAAGCCCGGCCGTCATCTATGGGGGGCCCAACGAAGTGGACTTCTTCGCGGACCTCGATAATACCGGAACCCCGCAGTGCTACCGGTTCTATTTGAACGGTGGCATCGTCTACCAGGCAAAGGTCACCGGGTCCGGATGCAATGCCACGATTACGTCCGCAGTTGGACAGCCGTTGACCGCAGCGAGCGAAGCCAAGGTGCTGACCTTCACCGAACTCGACTTTTCATATTGGAGCGCCGCGGATCTTGGAGGTGGGCAATTGACCGACAACCCGCTGACGATCAATGACCGCAGTCTGATCCGCCGGGTCGCGATTACGGTGCGGGTAAAGGGGCTGTCGACCAGTGAAAACCCAGTTACGATCACGACCCAAACCGTCGTGCGGCAAGGTGGGTAGGTCCTTGTCCCAACCGCGGCGTTCGCCGAAATGGGAGCGGTTCCACTCTGAGTCTGGCATAGCCATGCTCTTGGCGATCGCCTTCATGCTCATTACGGCGCTTATCGTCGTGGCGATTTCAAACCTCACGATCTCCGAATTGGGCGCTTCCCGAACCCTCGATAAGGGAACCCAGGCGTTCACGATTGCCGACGGTGCGGTGGAGCGGGCGGTCGCCGTGCTTCGTCTTGACAAGGATTGGAGCGTCAAGGTCGGTGCGACCCAAAATATCGATACGAATGGGGTAAATTTCAAGCCGCTCGTGGATCAGTTTCAACCCGGGGGCGGAAACGCTGTGGGGCAGGGGTTTCCGGCGGGGAACCCCATCGGAACCTACAGCATCGAGGTTCGGGAAGCCGCGGTAGACCCCACCAACAACATTTGGGTCCGCACGTTGGGCACATATGGTGGGGTATCTCGGTCACTTGAGGTGGAGCTCCATCGATTGACCCCCGCGGATTTTTCTACGTACTCCGCAGGTACGTACTCCGCCCTGAAGGGAGGAGGCGGCAATGTCACGATTCACGGGTCAGCGTATTTCTACTCGGACCTCCTGATTAAAGCCGTTCAAACCGGGTTCTACAACGACCGGGCGATCAATATTGGCGACCCCGCGCCGTACACAAACCAGCTCTTTGTAAGAGGAACGCTCGACATGTCCAAAGGCAACGCGTCCATCGGGACTTCCTCGCAGCCAATGTGGGGAGTCCATGCGACGCACATCAACAACATGTCCAAGAACGTCTACACCGACGAGCTGGACAATGTGG
Organism: bacterium; assembly: GCA_035307765.1. Classification (NCBI taxonomy): domain Bacteria; species bacterium. The sequence continues at coordinate 10,276 of DATGHU010000003.1, forward strand.
TCCCAGTGATCTCGTACCCGAACGTCGCCGGCTACATCGCCTGCCTGACGGGTCAGCCAGGGTGTCCTGCGGGCGTGACCGCGACATCTCCCGGGAATGCTTTGTCGACCACAACCGGGCCAATGGTGATCTGCACCGGGGTAAGTCAGCCCTCGACCACTACCGACCTGACCTTCAGCGGAACCTATTTCTACGTCCCAACACAGGGGAATGCCAACTGCGCTGCCGCTCCACCGACGGTGTCGGCGTACATGCTGCTTTGGGATCCCTCTAAAACCGTCCCGTTGACGCTGAATAGCAGCCAGGCGGGGACGCCGCTTCTCGTGCCTGGGGTGATCACCACTCAGCAGGCGGTCACTTACACCGGGAAGGGCACCTTGGTCGCCGCAAATATCAACGGCCAAACCAATGCCCTGGATACAAGCAACGGGGGACAGATCCTGGCCCAAAATCCCGCCAGCGGCACGGGCGATATTCTCGGCTGCGGATATACAAATTCGAGCAGCATGCCGACGACAGACCTCTTGGGGTTCATCGTTGGTGGTAGCGCCACGATGCAGGGAAATAGCACAAAGTGCAATCAGGAACAGGATGTCGCCCTTGTGGTAGGGGAAACACCCAGCACCAATATGTTTACATCAACGAAGAACGTACAGATTTTCGGTATGGTCGTGACAGAGCAGTTAGACACTACGCAAAACCCGGACTTTTGGCAGGTGCCCGGGTTGCAGCAGGCTCTTCCCACACCGATGTTGCAAGTGCTTTCGGCTACGGGTGCCCAGCCCGTTACGATCGTGCGCTGGCACGAACTTACGCCGCAAGAATAAGGGCTGCGACGCGTCGACCGTCAGGGGAGTAATCAAGCCAGGAAAAACCTACGGGCGCTCCTCTGGGGGCGCCCGTAGGGAGAATCTCCTTCCGGTTACCGACTACTCAATGATTGGACAGTCTCCGGAGTCGATCTTATCGTTTCCGCCGGCCCCCAAAAACATCTCGCCCGTGTGGCAGTTGCTGTGCTCATCTCCGTTGGAATCATCGGCCTGGACGATGCCGATCCCCTTGCCACCGAACGAGAAACTGCCGTAGGAGAAGCCAATTGCCGGCATCGCCACTACTGCCATGACCCCCAACATCCGTGCCAACCAAACTCTCCGCATCGCATACCTCCCGCGCCGCGCCCTACGAATCGGGTTGACCCACCGTCGCTGATCCCGCTCTGCCGTCATGCGTCGCTGGATTGCGCCGGCGCCACGATGGGCGCGCCAATGTGTGTGGCTCCTTAATCTATGCCCCGAGAACTTCCAACACAGATCCCCCTGATGCTCACACCTTGCTGTCCCGGAGCGCGATTGAACCTCGCAAAAACATCCTTCCCGATCTTGAACAGTTGTTCGACGCCACAATGGGAGGGCATTTGCCCCCCTGCACCCTCCTGATGGCAGATTTCCTGCTGCGGGGGCCTGTGGAGCGCTGGATAAGCAACGCTGGGATCTGCGTGGACGAACACCGCCCGCGTTCTATCTTGGGCGGGCCGTGAGATCAGAAGCTCACGTTTACACCTGTCGCTCGCCGCTCGGATAATCCTATGATGCGGTGACGGGTTGTCCTGTGGGGGGCTTGAACCGTTCGAAGGGATTGCGGCAGGACCGGCAGAGATAGGTGGCCCGGCACAGCGTCGGGCCGAACAAGCTGTCGAGCGCCACGTCTGCTGACCCGCAGTATGGGCAGGTCGGAGGCTCGCTGAACCAGCACCTCGGCACGGCAAGACCGTACGCCGCCAGACGCTCCCGCCCGCGGGAAGTCATTCGGTCCAACGACCACGGTTCATCGTAGGTATACTCGACGGTCGCCTCCCGCACGCCGGGGAGGGCGCCGAGCGCCCCACGAACCCGCGCGCGGATCACATCAAGCGCCGGGCACCCCGTCCAGGTCGGCACGAGCCGTACGGCGACGCGATCGCCTGTCACCCGGACCTCTTGGACGAGCCCCAAGTCTGTGATCGCGATCGGCAGCTCGGGATCCTCGATGCTACCGAGGATTCCCCAGACCGCATCTTCCAGTATCGTGGTCACCAGCGTGCCTCCGGGTCGGACCGCCGTACTTCCGTCAGGTGCGCATGAAGCCGGTCGAAGTCGGGGGTGTGCCTCCCCTGCCGCCCTCCCGTCCTCGGCGGCGAGGCGGGGACGATTAAGCCGCACGCCTCGATCACGGGGCACACCTCGGCTTCCCAGCGCTGCCGCTGGGCATCCGGCCCCGCCTTGAGGATTCCCGTGGCGAGAAGCTGCGCATCGATCTCAGTGGCTTCGAAGAGGCCGAGGGCGTCCGGCCACAGGGCTTCGAGGGCCGTCTGCACCCGGGTGTGACCTTCGTCGCTGCCGCGGCTCATGCGGGTGAGCCAGGCGTCGGCGAATAGGGCGTGATACTGCTCCTCGCGCAGCAGCGCCTTCGCCAGGCCCGCCACGGGCTCTTGGCCCGATACGCTGACCCACTGGAGCCGCGCAGCCTCGTATCGTTCGTAGAGGACGAGGCGGAGGATGCTGGACTCCCAGCCGCCGTTCTCCCGCTCGGTGAGGATCGCATTGAGGTACTGTGCGGGAGCCCGCCCGAAGGCAAGGTGGTCTCCTCCGCCCTCCTCGCCGTCACTGATCTGTCCGTAGAAGGCTCGCGCGTGCCCGATTTCCTCCTGGGCGATGCTGCTCATCGCCACGTCGCTCTCGATGTCAGGGCCGAAGCCCGTCCATTCGGAGTGCCGGTGGCCGATGACCAGCTCATCATCGGCCGCCCTCAGAAGCGACTCGCGAAATGCCGCCCGAATCGCGGGATCGGCGATCGCGGCCAGGGTGCCGCCCACCTACTGATCCTCGTCGCGGTGCGACAGGCGCCAGGCGCTTCCGTAGACCTGCTGCTGTTTGCGGTAGGAGCCGCCGAAACGGTAGCTCTTGTCGGTCGCCGAGTCGAACATATGGACGGCCGAGGCGGTTGTTGCGTGGATCTCGTCTGCCCGCACCACCCAGAGGTTCACGCACGGATCCCGGCGCGTGTAGTTCTCCTTGGCGACGACGAGGGCCATCTCCGCATCGGGGGCGTGCACATCGCCGACGTGGACGTGGGGGTCCCGCGTGCGCGCTTGGAGGAACACCGCCCACACGTCGTGCGGCGCGTCCAGGCGTCGCTCCCAGATCGCATCTCGCTCGGCCGCGGTTTCCGCCCTTCGCTCCGTGGTCATGCCGCGGCCGCCCATCGGCTGACTGCTTCCCGGATCCAGGCGTGCTGGCGATAGAATTGTTGCCGGAGCCCGAGGCGTTCCGCGCTCTTCGGCCCGCCGTTGCGGCCCACCCGTTTCAGTTCCTCCCAGTCGGGCTCGGTGTAGACGTACCGCTCCTCCGCCTCTACCCAACGCAGGTGGGGGTCGGGGACTTCGAGCCCGTACTCGAGGATGATCGGAATAAAGCGACGCAGGAACTGCTGGCGGAGTTCTTCGTTGGACTTAACCTTGATCCGCCAGGCCAGCATCTTCGCGGTGTGGGGTGAGACCCGATCGGGCATCCCGAAGAAATGCATGATCGGGGTCCACCACCGCCGCAACGCGTCCTGCAACATTGCCCGCTGCCGGGGGGTGCCCTCCGCAAGCGATCGCCATACGTCGAGGCCGAGCTGGATGTGGAAATCTTCCTCATAGCAGATCCGTTTCAGCACCCGCGAATACGGCGCGTAGGAGCAGGACCGCAACGCCCCCTGCGTCTGCATCGCCGCGCCGTCTACGAAAACCTGGATGATCGCGACATCCGCCCAGGTCTCCGCGGGATAATGGAAGACGTTGTGGAAGCGGGCACGACCGGCGACCAGCTCCGCGATCATCTCCTCGCGGGTGCCTCCCAGGGTTTCCGCGACCCGATACAGGAGCATCCCGTGGCCGACTTCGTCCTGCACCTTCGCCGTGAGCGCCATTTTCCGGGCCAAGGTCGGAGCCCGCGGGATCCATTCCCGCTCGGGGAGCGCCCCCATGATCTCGGAGTTCGCGTGCATCTGGATCAGGCGCCTGGCTTCGAACCGGTATTCCTCCGGTATCCACTCCCCGGCTTCGATTTGATCTCCCGCCGCAATCCGTTCGGTGAAGCGGGCGAGGAGCACCGGATCGTCTTGGGTGTCTGGGCGCGTGTCCACGGTGGGTCACCTACATGTGACAGTTTTTGTGCGATCGGTCAATTCTCGTCACATATAGTATCCGCGCCACTGAGGGATCTGTCAATCGACAAAATGTCAGGGTAGGTCAATCGCCGTACTTTTCCCGGAGCCGCTTGGAAAGGCGGAGCATCAACTGCATCCGTTCGAACTGGCCGGCCCATTCCGCCGTCACCGCCGAGAGCAGCGCGGGGCCCGGCGGGACGATCCCCGTGGGGCACGCCGGGCCGAGCCGGTCGGCGGCCATCTGCCGGTAGGTTGCCAGGGTGCGGTCGCCGTACCGGCCGCACTCGTGGTCGTCTTCGCTCAGGAAGATCACTGCCGGGACGCGCCGGCCGGCGTTCATCGACAAGGCATCCTGCGCGGCGGGCTGAACGTCCCGATCGACGAATCGCAGGCCGATCTTGGGATTCTGCTCGGCGATGCGCGCCAGGATGGGGCACTGGTTCACGCAGTCGCCGCACCAAGCGCCGGCGACGCACAGCACGCGCATCTCACGGACGAAACCGGCAAGCAGCTCTCGGTGCTCGCCGGTCAGGCTGACGCTGTCGTAGACGGCCTGCCAGCGCTTCTGCTGATCCGGGGTGGCATGCTTCGCGAGGAAATCGCGGTAGCTCAGACCTTCGGCAAAGACCTTGCCCCATTCCATCAGTTGAGCCCCCTCTCCACCGGGCGTGATCTGATATGGTCGAACGCCGACGATCGTTGCCCAATTTCCCCTGCCCGCCCTCGCCGGTGAGCGGAGCTGGGCGAGGGCGCCTGGTCGAGGAGAGGGTGGTGCGTGCCCCGAATCCCTTTCGCATGAAAATCGCCTCGATCGTCTGCACGCCGCTGGCGGCGACCCCGCCTCGGCCGGTGCAGTTTTCCATCGGCACCTTCTCGACGTTCTATGCGGCGCTTGTGGAAGTCCGCACCGATGGTGGGCTGGTGGGTGTCGGAGAGTGCATCGTCCGCCGCGCTCCGGAGGTCGTGACCACGATCGTGGACCGTCTGCTGGCGCCTCCGCTCATCGGTCGTGACCCCTGGGACGTGGAGGGCCTCTGGGATGACATGCTCACCCTGCTTCGACGGTGGGGGCATTCACGCGGGTTCGTGGTCGAAGCGATGAGCGGGATCGACATCGCGCTGTGGGACCTGCTCGCCCGATCCGTGGACAAGCCCCTCTACAAGTTCCTCGGGGGGGCGGGGCGCGACCGGGTGCGGTGTTACGTCTCCAAGGTGTATTTTGACGAAATCCCCAGGATGGCGGACGAAGCCCGGAAACTCGTCGCCGCGGGACACACCGCGATCAAGGTGCAGCTGGGATGGCCGTCGGCCCGCGGCGGTCACCACGCCGACGTGCAGACCGTGCGCGCGATCCGCGAGGCGGTCGGCCCCCGGGTGGAGATCATGCTCGACGCCAACGGCGCGTATGACGTCGGCACCGCCGTCCGCGTGGGGCGCCAATTGGAAGAGTTCAACGTCGCCTGGTTGGAGGAGCCGGTGCCGGCGGACGATCTAGAGGGGTACGCCCACCTTCGGCGCTCGGTGCGGATTCCGCTCGCTGCGGGGGAGACGGAGTTCGGTCTGTACGGATTCCGCGATCTCATCGCGCGCGGGTGCGTGGACGTCCTCCAACCCGAGGTCGCGCGAATCGGCGGCGTGACCGCCGCGCGGCGGTTGTGGGCGCTCGCCCACGCCCACAACCTGTTGTATGCGCCCCACACGGGGTTCAGCGGCGGCGTCGCCCATCTCGCTTCCCTCCACCTCGCCGCGGCCGCCCCCAACTTCTATACCTATGAGTACATGGGTACCGCTTACATTCAGAATCCGCTCCGGGACATCTTTACGGTCCCCTTCCCCGCCCCGCAAGACGGGCTTATTGCCCTCCCTCAGGCACCCGGGCTGGGGTTGGACGTCGACCGCGAGGCGATTCGACGCTACGCGATGCGCTAACCAATACGATGGTTCGACGTGGAGCGACGCCCGCGTGCATCACCGCGCGCCGGCACGGCTCCGCGCGCACGTATCGCACTCGCAGATCTCGCGCAGAAACTTGAAAGTGTAGATGCCCGTGAGGTGACCATCCGACCACGTGAATTTGAGGGCGTACGCCCCGACCCGCCCGATCTCTTTGGGGTGGATGCCATCGGAGACCTTGGAGGGATCGAGGCGCTGTTCCCCGGTCCACTCATCGACACACAGCGCACACGGGCACCGCTCCCGCAGCAAACGGAAGGCGTGTCGGCTGCGGTGCCCGTCGTCCCAGGCCATGACGAGCACGCCGGGAGGCTCTTGGGCGATCTCCAGCGGGACCGGTGTGCGCGCCACTCACATCACCGCGGGTCCGTGAAGGAACGAGGGGTGGGCGGGCGGCCTCACCGGCCGCTACGCTCCTTTGACCGCGCGATTGGCGGCCTTGAAGCCGACTTTACTATGCGTGCCGTCGCAGAAGGGCTTGTTGATGGACCCGCCACACCGGCACAGGGCGACCGTTTCTTTCAGAATCTCCCAGGTCTTCCCGTCTGGGTCGATGATCTTCGCCGGGCCCTTAACGAGGTACGGTCCGTTGTCGAGCGGGGTAATCGTTGCCTCTGCCATTGGCAGTACCCTCCCTTCGATCTTGGACAGATCACGCGATGCGGTTTGTCTCGTTCTTCTGGCGAAACGCTCGCTGGGGTGCATCAATTCCAAATCTCTGTGCGTGCACGACCGCCCGCTCCCACTGGTTGCCCGCAGGACCGGAGCCCCGAGGAGCCGAATCCTGCACGTCGTTCCACGTGACAGTCAGATTGGAGGATACCGTGAATCCAGAAGCGCCGCCCACAGCAGGGACGCATCGCATTCACCTGAGCGTGAACGGTCGATCGCACGACGCCGTCGTGGCCCCGCGCCGCACCTTGTTGCATCTGTTGCGCGAAGACCTACACTTGACCGGCACCAAAGAGGGATGTTCGGTCGGGACGTGTGGGGCGTGCACGGTGCTGGTTGATGGGAAGGCGATGCTCTCCTGCATGCTCCTGGCCGTTCAAGCGCACGGCCGGTCCGTGGAGACTGTGGAGGGCGTGGCTCAGCAAGAGGAGGCGGATCCGCTCCTGGCCGCCTTTATCGCGCACGATGCGTTTCAGTGTGGGTTCTGCACGCCGGGTCAGATCATGGCGCTGCGGGGGCTGTTTCGCCAACGGCCCAAGGCCTCGGCAGAGGAGATCCGGCGGGCGGTGGAAGGCAATGTCTGCCGCTGCGGGGCCCACCTGCGGGTCCAGGCTGCGGCGCTGGAGGTGGCCGGGCGGGTCGGTGCCGGCAAAAGCGGGTGAGGTATGGCGGTTATCGCAGAAGAGCACGTGGAGGGGTAAATGCCGCGGATCATCAAGCAAAAGATCGAATTTGAGGGACGGGTCGAAGAGCGCGAGGTCGTTATCGAGGGGGATGACCTTCCCATCTGGACGGCGGATGAGCCGTTCACCGTTGTGGGCACGCCGGTCACGCGGGTCGACGGCCAGGAACGGGTGAGCGGCGCCGCCCGATATACCGTGGATCTCTATCCTCCGGGGATGCTCCATGGAGCCGTTCTGCGCAGTCCCCACGCGCACGCGCGCGTGGTGCGGCTGGACACCGCGAAGGCCGAGCGGTTCCCTGGAGTGCGCGCGGTGCTCTCCCACCTCAACGCCCCCAAGATTCGCTGGTACAATGGGGCGAGCTGGCTCTTTGATCCCGAGCTGCGGTATGTCGGCGACGAGATCGCCGCCGTCTTTGCCGATGACGCGGAGGCCGCGCGTGACGCGCTGGATCTGATCGAGATCGACTACGAAGTGCTCCCGCACGTGATCGACGCCGAGGCGGCGATCCGGCCGGGGGCGGTGCTCGTGCACCCCAGCGGGAACATCCTTGACGGCGCCCCGGAGCGCTATGAGCGCGGGAACGTCGCGCAGGCTCTCGATCGCGCCGACGCCACGGTCGACCTCACCGTTCATACCCCGGATCAGCTGCATCACAGCATGGAGACCCACGGCTCCCTGGTCGAGTGGTCCGGCGATCGCCTGACGATCTGGGATTCCACGCAGCATATCTTCGGGGTCCGTCGGCAGCTCGCCGGCGCCCTGAAGATCCCCATGGACACGGTCCGTGTGGTCAGTCCGTTCATGGGTGGAGGGTTCGGCAGCAAGAACGGCGCCGGGAAGTACACGGTGATCGCGGCGCTAGCGGCGCGCCTGGCCGGGCGGCCGGCCCGCCTCTTCTACACGCGAATCGAGGAGAGCGAAGCCGCGGGAAAGCGCCCCCGCAGCATTCAAAAGATCCGGTTGGGCGCTCGCCGCGATGGGACGCTCACGGCAATCGATTACTGGGGGCTATCGAACGTCGGGGCCTACCGCGCGGTCACGACGCCGCTCAGCGGCCCGGCTAAGGAACTGTACGCCTGCCCCAACGTCCGGACGGACACCGCCTCCGTGTTCACCCACACCGGGCCCGCGGCGGCGTTCCGGGCTCCAGGGTACGTGGAGGCTACCGTCGCGCTCGAGTGCGCGGTGGAGGCGCTCGCGGACCAACTCGGGCTGGATCCGGTGGAGGTGCGCGTGCGGAACCATGCCGACGAGGATCAGGTGCAGCGACGTCCGTATTCGAGCAAGTTTCTGCGGGAGGCCTATCGGCTCGGCGCGCGGTCGATCGGGTGGGAGCGCCGGAGGCCGACCCCGGCCGGACCGACCCTCGACGGGACGAAGCGCCGGGGAATCGGCATGGCCGGTCAGCTTTGGGGGGGGGCGGGCTCGCCGCCGGCGTACGCGGAGATCCGGCTGAACGTCGATGGGACGGCGGAGATTCGGATTGGAACCCAGGATATCGGAACGGGCGCCAAAACGGCCCTCACCCAGATCGCCGCCGAAGTGCTTAGTTTGCCGGTTGGTCGGGTGCGTCTCATCCTCGGGGATACGGACCTTCCCTACAGCCCGCTGTCCGCGGGCAGCCAAACGATCGCGTCGTGTGGTCCCGCCGTGCGCATGGCGGCGGATGAGGTGCGCAGGCATCTGCTCGATGCCGCGGCTTCGGTGCTCGAGGCGGCCCCCAACGATATCCGGCTGCAGGCCGGGGAGCTGCACGTCGCGGGGGTTCCCGATCGAAAGATCTCGATCTCCGAGCTGACCGGCCGCATGGGGAACTTTACCATCGCCGGGCGCGGGTTCCGGGGCGCCAACCCAAGTGACGTGACGATCCGCACCTGGGGTGCCCAATTTGCCGAGGTCGAGGTGGACACCGAGACGGGGGAAGTGACCGTCCTCAAAATCGCCGCCTGCCACGACGTCGGTCGGGTGATCAACCCTTTGCAATTCGAGAGCCAGATCCAGGGGGGCGTGATTCAGGGGTTGGGGTTCGCTCTCAGTGAGGATCACGCCACCGACCCCGAGACCGGTACCGTGCTGGACGTGGGGTTCGACGGCTATGCGGTGCCTCGGGTCTCGATGATTCCGGAAATCGAATCACTGGCGGTCAATATTCCTGACCCCGTGGCGAACAATCTGGGGGTGAAGGGGGTTGGTGAGCCGCCGATCATTCCCACCGCGGCCGCGATCGCCAACGCCGTCGCCAACGCCCTGGGGGTCCGGATCACGGACCTGCCGATTACCCCGATGAAGGTTCTGCGTGCGCTCGGGCGAGTCGGGTAACCCCCATGCCTCATCCCTGACAGAGGGCGGTTGCGGAGGCACCACTCGCGCCGGCGGAATCGGCATGGAAACCCTGGGGTCCTCGGGTGTATATCGCTCTCCCCCCGGGGCGCATCCCACGATCGTCCTCAGCGCGGCCTTGGAATGGAAGATTTACTTGAGGTACTCCTCTCGAACTGGGTAGAAAACTTCCGCCAGTATCACGCGGTCCTTACCGGTGCGCAATCCGTGGGCGGTGCCGCCGGGGATCGCGTACATGTCTCCCGGCCTCAGCGTGCGCTTTTCGTCCGCGATCCAGAACTCAAGCTCGCCCTCAACGACCAAGCCGAGTTGTTCGTGAGGGTGGGAATGGGTCGGGACCTCGATGGTCGGGGCCAACTCCGCGTGCATGAGCATCGCCTGTTGACCGGCGAGGGGTTTGATGGTCACACCCTTCATGATTTCCTTGCCGGGCAGCGTCCTGACTGATGTAAACACGTGCTTCCCGTTCATGCGATCCCCCCGCTTCCCTGCCGGGCTGGTCTTTTGGCGCCAAGCTGACTCCTGCAAAAACACCGCCGGAGGAAGCCCACGGGGCTTTCGAGGGAAGGTAAGAGGTTACCTTTCTTCCTTTCGCCTTCGATCTTTCGCCGCGGGAGGATTTCCTGTTCTGTGCCCAGCAGGGGGGGCACTTTCCTGTAGCCATGGTGCTTACATTCTTCACCGTCTGGGAGGCTCAGTACTTGGGGGGCTTGTCGTGAAAGTTCCCGTGGTGTGCATGTTGGGTCCCCATGAAAGCCCGTTTCTCAAATGTGGAGAGACGATCCGCGACGGCTCCTTCTGGACCTGAACTCGCGGTTGCGCAGCCTATGTCGATAATTTCCCTCCGGACGTCATTGCTTGCGGCGGTGGTGGCGATCGTCTCCCAACGGCATCCTCGATCGCGATCCTGGAAAGCCTCAGGGCTGCACGAGCGTCAGGGGAGCCCCGTCTCAAGCTTGTGGAGAAGACGGCCGGCCCCCACCATCTCCGCTTGGGTCTCCAGGTACCGGGCGTCGTGCCCTTCGTGACTCTCGATCGACCGCAACTCGAGCGGATACAGCCGAATCGCCTCCCGCAGCGGCGGGATGGCCTCCTGGCGGTCGCCTCCGCCGACGAGCGCCTCCCCCAGCCACATCCGGTAAGCGGGGGCGTAGGGGTCGAGGACGATCGCCTGTCGGAGGGCGGCAGCGGCTTCGGCGTAGCGCCCTTCGGCCTGCCGCAGGCGGCCGAGGGCGGCCCGCGGGTAGGCCTCCCAGGGATCCAAGCGTGCGGCCCGCTCGTAGAGGTCGGCCGCCTGCTCCCTCCCTGTCCACCACGGTCCCATCGCCGAATCGATGCGGCGCAGGTAGAGATCGGCCAGGAGATCGCCGCAGTACGGTGGGATGATTCCGTTGAGCGGATCGGCGGTCATCGCGGCGCTGAAGAGGCGTACCGCCTCCGCGTACCCCCCGGCTTGCACCTGCGCGGTCGCCTCCGCGTGCAGGCGCGTGGCCTGTTCGATCGAGGGAAGGAGCGGAGGCAGTTCGACAAGGACGATCAGCAGGGGGAGCGCGAGTAACCGCTGCCAGAATCGCAGAGGGGGGCGGTCGTGCGATTCGTGGGCGGCCACCGCGGCGGTGAAAGCGATCAGCATGACGCTGTTCGAGATGACAAAGAGCGTCGAGTCCACCATGCTCGTCGTCCCGACCGCCGCGGCCGTGGCAGTCCAGGTCCCAAGCCAGATGCGCGCCTCGGCGTCGCCCCGGCGGAACCGGGAAGCCATCCGCCCAAGACCCCACAGGATCGCGCACCACAGGATGAGGAGCCCGATCACGCCCGTTTCAGCGAGGAGCTCGAGGTAATCGTTGTGCGCCGACCCAGGAACCCGCAGCGCGGCGTAGGTCGTCATTACCCCCGGCGGCCGGTACCGCGAATAGACCGAATTGAATGTGCCGATGCCCGTCCCCCAGACCCTGTGCGCCTCCCAGACCCGCACGGCCGTGCGCCAGATGAAGAGGCGGCTCGTCGCCGTGTCCTGCGGGTCGAGCGTGACGCTCTCGGCCCGCAGCCCCACCGCGGGGAACCGCAGCGTCATCAAACCGGCCACGGCCACGATGACGATCAGCACCGGCCACGCGCGCCGCCGGACCGGCCACAGCAGCCAGCCGGCGCTGAGGACGAACACCACCAGGCCGGCGTACGCGCCGCGCGAGTAGGTGAGCGGGAGCGCGCCGACCGCAAGGGCCAGCGTCAGGCCCGGGAGCAGGCGGGCCCGGCCGGGAAGGTCCATGGCGAGCAGCGCCGACACCCCGATGCCGATGAGGAGGAATTCCCCCAGGACGTTGGGATTTGCGAGCGTGCCGTGGATGCGGGTGTGGATCACCGCGGCGAAGGCTCGGCTGAGCCAGTAGGCCGGAGTCTGCTCGCCGCTCACGAACTGCCCGAGGCCGATTCCCGCCTCCGCCGTCGCGATCAGCGCGAGCCCCACGAGGAGGGCCCGCGTTTTGGCGCGGTCGGTGAGGCTGATGGTGATCGCGAGGGCGAGGACGACGGCCGGAACGAGAAAGAAGATCTCATCGCGGGTAGCGTAGATATCGGTCGTCCGCGCCAGCGAGACCAAGCACACGGCGGTAACGGCCGCGAGCCCCCCGATCAGCGGGGCCGGCAGCGCCCTGCCGCCGAGAAGCCACCGCGCGAGCGCGGCGGCGCCGATGAGGAGCGCGGCCCGCTCGTCATCCGCCAGGAGGCGGCGGTGCCCACCGAAGCCCGCCGCCGGCATCAAGGTGAGCCCCTCGAGTGCGATCTTCGCGCACAGGACCAACACCGCCACCAGGATCGCCCAGTCGAGGGCCCGGCCGATCCTGTCCCAGGTCCGGGGAAGGGCTATCGACCCAGCCATCCACCGTCGACGGCGAGGAGGGTGCCGTGCACGTAGTCGGAGGCGGCGGATGCGAGGAACACCGCCGCGCCTCCCAGGTCTTCGGGCCGCCCCCACCGCCCCGCCGGGATCCGCGCGAGGATCGCCGGGTTTCGAGTGGTGTCCTCACGAAGGAGGCGGGTCAGATCGGTGGCGATATATCCCGGCGCGATCGCGTTCACATTGATGCCGTGCGCCGCCCACTCATTGGCGAGCGCTTTGGTCAGTTGTCCGACCGCGCCCTTGGTGGCCGTGTACGGGCTGACCAGAATCCCGCCCTCGAAGCTCATCAATGAGGCCACGTTGATGATTTTCCCGCGTCCGCGGGGCAGCATCTCCCTCGCCGCCGCCTGGCAGAGGCGGAATACCGCACTGAGGTTCACCTGGATTACTCGGTGCCAGTCGTTGGGGGCGACGTCGATCGCGGGCCCGCGCGCGGCGATGCCGGCGTTGTTGACCAGGATGTCGAGCCGCCCCGCGGCGGCGAGCGCGCGGGGAATGACCGTTTCGACTTGCGCCGGGTCGGCGAGGTCGGCGGGAACTTGGTGACACCGCCGCCCCATCCGTTCCAGATCATGAGCGAGCGCCTCGGCGGGCTCGCGGTTTACCGCGACGATGTCCGCGCCGGCGCCTCCCAGCGCTGCGGCGATGCCGCGGCCGATCCCGCGGCTGGCTCCCGTGACCACCGCGACCTGTCCTTCGAGGGAAAATGCCTTGCTGGTGTCGGCCATCGTTCCCTCCCCTTTCCACGTTCTCGTTCCTTCTCTTCGAAGCGATCGACGGCCGATCCCTCCGCCGCGGCCCCCGGTGCGCAGGAGGGCGGTGCGCGCGTGGCGAACGGGCACAGCACTGTCGCAGAGGAGTCGGACCATGAAACGCAGCCTCGTCGCCCTCGTGATGGTCCTCCTGCTCACCTCCGGTGTCCGGGCCGCGGGCCCCCAGGCCCGGATCGAGTTCTGGACGATTTCCCTCCAGCCGTACTTCACGAATTATATCCAAGGGTTGATCGACGTCTACGAGCGAGCCCATCCTGAGATCTCCGTTCACTGGATCGATGTCCCCGCCCAGGCGATCGAGCAAAAACTCCTCGCCGCCGTCGCCGGGGGGGTCAGCCCCGACGTCGTGAACCTCAACACCGAAGGCACGCTTCGGATGGCCGAGGCGCATGCGCTCGTGGACGTCGACGCCGCCGTGCCCGCGGCCGCGCGCGCCCTCTACTTCCCGAACATCTGGGACTCTACGCGGTACGAAGGGAAGGTCTACGGGATTCCGTGGTACGTCGTCCCCAACGTCCTCGCCTACAACCGCAGCCTGTTTCATCGGGCCGGACTGGATCCGGCACACCCGCCGGGATCCGAGGACGCGTTCATTCAAGCGGCGACGACGATCAAGGAACGCACGGGCATCTACGGGTTCATGCCCAACGTCGACGGGATTCGGTTCCTGAAGATCTTTCAGGAGGACGGCCTGCCGATCCTCAGCCCCGACCGTCGGCGCGCCGTCTTTGACAGCCCGGCGCACGCGCAGCTGCTCGCGACGTACGTCGCCCTGTTCAAGCGGGACCTCTTCCCCACGGACACCCTGCAGCGCGGCTACGTGGGGGCGACCGAGCGCTACGCGGCCGGGCAGCTCGCCATGCTCACGACGGGCCCGCAGTTTCTTCTGCGCGTGCGCAGCGACAGCCCGGACGTTTACCGCGATACCGCGGTGGCGCCCTATCCGCTGGGCCGCGCCCATGTCCTGGACCTCCCCACGATGGAACTGACGGTACCCCTGGCCAGCCGGCACCGGCGAGAGGCGGTGGAGTTCGGGCTGTACGCGACGAACGATCGCAACCAGCTCGCCTTCAGCCACCTCGTCGTGATCTTCCCCTCCACCCGGGCGGCGGCCGCGGACCCATTTTTCACGCATGCCGGCGCCAGCCCGGAGGATCGCGCCCGGGTGATCGCGGCGAGCGAGCTGGGCTTCGCCAGGGATCTCACGGTGGTCGTGCCGCACAGCGACGAATTGTTTCGGGTGTTCCGGGAGGCGGTGGAGCAGGCGTTCTATGGCCGGATGACGCCGCGGCAGGCGCTGGACTGGGCGGTCATGGAGTGGAACGGCCGACTCTAGGGCCGGCGCTCCCGGCTCGTGCGGGCGGCCGACGCACCCTCACGGCGTATCTGTTCCTTCTGCCGGCGCTCCTGCTGCTGGGGACGTTCACGTTCTATCCGGTGATCTTTGGCACCGGGTTGAGCCTCTTCGACTACAACATCATCAGCCCGCCCCGGTTCGTGGGGCTCGCCAATTTCCACCAGCTCGCAACCGATCGGTACTTCTGGATCGCCCTGTGGAACAGCATCAAGTATCTCGCGGTGGTCCCGGTGCTCCAAGGGTGCGCGATCCTGCTCGCGCTGTGGGTGCACCGCTCGGCTCGGGGAATTGCCTGGCTGCGCGCCGCCTACTACCTGCCGGTGGTCACCTCGATCGTGGTGGTCGGAATTCTCTGGCGGTGGATGTACGACGACGCGGGGCTCGTGAACTTCGTGCTCCTCCGCCTGCGGCTGGTGGCCTCCCCGATCCACTGGCTGTCGGATCCCGCGATCGCCCTCTACGCCGTGATGTTCGTCACGCTCTGGAAGGGGTTGGGCTACTACATGGTCATCTACCTCGCCGGGCTCGAGGCCATCCCACCGGGGTACGCCGAAGCCGCCGCGATCGACGGAGCCACCGCCCTGCAACAACTGCGGCGCGTGACGCTGCCGCTGCTCCGGCCGAGCATTCTGCTCGCGACCACGCTTTCGGGAATCTCCGCCCTCCGCGTGTTTGAGGAGGTGTACGTCATGACCGGCGGCGGGCCGATTTACTCGACGTATACGATGTTCTACTACATGTTCGATCAGGCGTTTGGCGCCCTCCACCTTGGCTACGCGGCCGCGCTGGGGGTGGTCCTGGCCGTGGTGACGGTGGCCCTCTCCGTCGTCAACTTCCGCCTGCTGCGCGAAGGAGGGCTCTCGTATTACTGATCCTGGAGCCGCGCTCAGGGCGGGCGTTCGGCCGCATCCGCGGGGCCGCCGGATGCGGGTCGGGGCGCTCGCCCAGGCCCTGGCGCTGGGCTTGCTCGCCGTGGCGACGACGTTCCCGTTCCTCTGGCTTCTGGCAACGTCGCTGCGCAGCACGGGGACGGTCTTCGCCTTCCCGCCGGTGCTGATCCCGCGCCCCCCCACCCTTGCCAACTTCGCCGGCGTATGGGCGACGATGCCGCTCGCCCGATTCTTCGCCAACACCGTCTACATCACCGGGGTGGGCATCTTGCTGACGCTCGCCGTGAGCGCGCTGGCCGGGTACCCGTTGGCGCGGATGCGGTTCCCCGGGCGGGACCTCATCTTCTACGCCATCGTGGGGAGCCTGATGCTGCCGCAGCATGTGGGCCTCATCCTGAACTTCGTGACCTTGATCCGGCTCCACCTGGTGGACACCTATGCGGCCGTCTACCTGCCGAGCGCGGCGAGCGTGTTCGGGATCTTCCTGCTCCGGCAGGCGTACCTGACGATCCCGGCGGAGATCGAAGATGCCGCGCGGATCGACGGCGCGGGCGAGCTCCGGCTGTGGGGACAGATCATGCTCCCCCTCGTCGCGCCGGCGCTCGCCACGCTGGCGATCATCGAATTCTCGGGCTACTGGAACTCGTTCCTCTGGCCCCTGATCGTGCTGAAGTCCCCCGACAAGTACCCGCTCGCCGTTGGGCTCCTCTACCTCTCCGGCTTGTTCGCCACCAATACCCGGTACATCGCGGCGGGCGCGGTCATCATGACCCTGCCGATGATCGTGGTGTTCCTGCTGCTCCAGCGGTACTTCCTGCGCGGCATTACGGTGGGGGCGCTGAAGTGAGCCCCGCGATGCGGATCGCGTTTCTGCCGATCGACGAGCGGCCGATCACCCGCAGGGCGTTCCTTGCCCTCGCCGGGATCGCTGGGGTTGAGGTCACCACCCCGCCGCCCGCCCTGCTCGGCGCCCGCCGGCAGCCCGCCGACGTCGAAGCCCTCTGGCGCTGGGTCCAGACCGAGGCCGTGGACGCGGATGTGTTAATCGGCTCGGCGGAGCTCCTGATCTATGGCGGGCTCGTCCCGTCGCGGATCGGACACGAGACGCTCGACCGGTGCCTTGGGCTGGCCGCTCGGTTCGCGGACGCGCGGCACCGAGCGCCGCATCGGCGCCTCCTGCTGGGCGCCAGTCTCCTGCGGCTCCCGTCCACGCCGGATGCCACCGAGGAGCCGACGTACTGGGAGGAGTATGGCCCCCAGATCTTCGCGTACAGCTATCACGCCGACCGGTTTGCGCAGACCGAGGATCGATCCTCGCAGGAGCTGGCCCGAGCCGCCCAAGCTACCGTTCCCCCGCAGATTCTGGGGGACGTGCTCGCCCGCCGCGCCAGGAACCTCACGATCCTCCTCGCCCTCGTCGATCAGGCGGCGCGGGGAGAGTTGGACGCCCTGCTCATCGGTCAGGATGATGCCGCGGAGTTCGGGCTGACCCGCCGGGATCTCCGAGCGGTCGAGACCTCGATCGCCGAGCGGGGAGCCGGGTCGAGGGCGTGGGTGACGTACGGGACCGATGAGTTGGCGGTCCGGCTCCTGGCGCGGACGTGGCTCGCCGCCCACCGGCGGACCCCCGGCGTGCGGGTGATCTATGCGTACCGAGAAAACCGCGACGCGATTCCGCGCTACGAGGGTCAGGCGCTCGATCGCACCGTGACCTCGCACATCGCCACCATCGGCGCGCGCCGGGTGGGCGAGGGGGAGGAGTTGACCCTTTTTGTCAACAATCCGCCGCAGGCGCAGGAGGAGGCCCCGCTCCAGCAACCGTATGACGGGGCGGCCCTCGCGCCGTTCGTGGACGCGCTGGCCGCCGCGTCGGCGCGCGGGGACCCCCTGGCCATCGCCGACGTCCGGTACAGCAACGGCGCGGACCGGACATTTGTGCAGCGCGTGCTCGACGCCCCTCGCGCCTACGGGACCCTGGCCTACGGCGGGTGGAACACCGCGAGCAATACGCTGGGGATGGTGCTCGCCCAAGCGCTCCTGCCCGAGGGGCCGGCGTGCCAGGCGTTCACCATCGAACGGTTCCTGGACGATTGGGCCTACCAGGCCGGAGTCCGCCAGCGCCTTGCCGCGGAGGTGGTCCCCCGCTATCCCGGGGCCGCCCCGACGCACCTGGGCCCGGCGGCCGAGGCGTGCGCGGAGGCGGCGCGCGCCTGGCTGGAACGCGAGTACGTCCCGGCGCTCGCGAGGTGTTTCGGGCGCCGGATCGCCGTGGCGGCGGTGGGGTTTCCCTGGGACCGTTTATTCGAAGTCTCGCTCGATGTCATCGTCACGTGAGCGCCGGGGAACGCTTCGAGGTCATCCCCTACCGCGCGGAGGCACTTCCCCAGGTGATCGCGGTGTGGAACGCCGCGCTCGGCGAGTCGTTCCGACTCCGCGAGGCCCTCTTCGTGCAGAATACGCTCCGCGATCCCCACTTCGATCCCGCCGGGTGCTGGGTGGCCCGGGCTCCGGTCGAGGGCGCGGTGATCGGGGTGGGGCTGGCGAAGGTCGCCCGCGAGCCGCTGGGGGCCGACGGCCTCCTGCCGGATCGCGGTTGGGTCAGCGCGCTCGTCGTACATCCCGCCTGGCAGCGCCGCCGGATCGGACGGCGTTTGCTGGCGGCCGCCGAGTCCTACCTCGCTGCCCACGGCCGGCGGCGCGTCTTGCTCGGAAGCGATCCTGGGCATTTCTTTCCCGGGGTTCCCGGCACGGGCCCGGCGCTCGCCTTCTTTGCCGGGGCCGGGTACCGGCTTGAGGGGGATGCCTATGATCTACACAGGCGGATCGGCGAGTACACCACGCCCCTCGCGGTGGCCGCGGCGGTGGCCGCTCACCCGCAGCTGGAGATCCGACCGCTCCGGGCCGGGGAGGAGTCCCGGCTGCTGGCGTTTTTGGGCGACGCCTTCCCCGGCCGCTGGCGGTATACGATGGACCGCGCGCTCACGGCGGGGATGCCGATCCGAGACGTGATGGGAGTCGTGCGCGCGGGCGCGGTCTCCGGATTCGCTCAGCTCTTCCACCCCGCGTCCCGGTGGATCGGGCCCAGCATCGCCTGGCCGCTCGACCGGGCGGCCCGGGCCGGCGGGCTCGGCCCGATGGGGCTGGCTCCCGCCCTCCGGGGCCGCGGGCTGGGGCTCGCGCTCGTCGATCGGGCGATCCTGCACCTTCGGGCGCTCGGCATCGAGGAGATGATCATCGACTGGACGGGCCTCACCGAATTCTACGGGCGGCTGGGATTCGTCCCGCTGCGGCACTACCGACATGGGGAGAAGACCTTGCAGGTGGAGGAGGCGTGATGGCTGACCGCGACTTGGTGGGGCAGCTCTTCATGGTCGACTTCGACGGATTTGCCCCCTCCGAAGGGATCGAGCGGCTGGTGACGGTGGGGGGGGTTGGCGGCGTCATCCTGTTTGACAAGAACGTCCAGGACGCCGAGCAGGTCGCAGCGCTCACCAATGCACTTCAGGGGGTGGCGGCGGCGGCCGGGTGCTCCCCCCTGCTGGTGGGCGTCGATCAGGAAGGCGGTCCGGTCGTCCGGCTGCGCGGGACCCACTTTCCGAGCGCGATGGCCTTCGGAGCCGCGGGGAGCGAAGCACTGGTGGCCGCCGCCGCCGAGGTCACGGCCCGAGAGTTGAGGGCGGTCGGGATTCACCTGAACTTCGCCCCCGTCCTGGATGTCAACAGCAACCCCGCCAACCCGGTGATCGGCGTGCGTTCGTACGGAGAGGATCCGGCCCTGGTGGGGCGATTGGGGGTTCGGGCGGCGACGGCGATGCAGGCCGGCGGGGTGCTGGCGGCGGGAAAGCATTTCCCCGGCCACGGAGACACGGCCCTGGACTCCCATCTGGCATTGCCCGCGGTCACGCACTCGCGCGCGCGCCTCGAGGCGGTGGAACTGCGGCCGTTTCGCGAGGCGATTCGCGCGGGGGTGGCGGCCGTGATGACGGCGCATATCGTGTACCCGGCGGTCGACCCCGAGCGCCCGGCCACCCTGTCTCCGGCAGTGATCGCTGTGCTGAGAGATGACCTGGGATTTGCCGGGCTGGTGGTAAGCGATTCGATGCGGATGCGCGCGATCGCCGATCACCTGTCCCCGGGAGAAGCGGCGGTGCGGGCCGTGCTCGCCGGGGTCGATCTGATCCTCGCCTGCGGCCCCGCGGAAGCCCAGTGGGAGGCGCTGGAGGCTGTCCGCGCCGCGGCCGCTGCAGGACGCATCCCGGCGACGCGGATCGCCGCGGCCGCCCAGCGGGTGCTCGCCGCAAAACAGCGCCTCAGACTTCCCGAGCGCGCGCTGGTCGGGGCCGCCGACGTGCGCTTCCGGGTGGGCCTTCCCGAGGATCGGCTCCTCGCCGACCGCGTCGCGCGGGCTGCGGCGACGCTCGTCCGGGATCATCGGGGGCTCCTGCCCCTTCCCGCGGGGCCGGTCGCGGTCGCCGCGGGGGCGGCGCCGCGCAGCACCATCGAGCAGCTGGCGGAGGCCATCCGCGCCACCGGCCGGACGGCCCCCATCGCTATCCTCGACGAGCCGGATATCTCCGCGTGGACGGGCCCCTTGGTGGTCCCCTTGGGTGACCTTCCCGGTGACCGGTATTCGCCCGCCGCCGTGGCGGCGATCCACCACAGGGCCCTCGGACCGCATCCGACGGTGGCGGTTGCCACCGGGGTCCCCTATCCGCTCGGCGGATTCCCGGCGCAGGCGGCCTGTCTGGCTGTGTACGGCGCGGACCCTTCTTCCCTCAGAGCGGCGGCCGCCGTGCTGGTCGGAGCCGGCTCCGCCGGGGGGAATCTCCCGGTGACCGTGGCGGACCACACTTAGAGCGGAGCGGCGGCGCCCGATCGGGCCTATCGGGCGAGGTCTGAAATTCCCCCAAATTGTGCACTATCCTAGGTGAACCTTGCCGATTTAAGACGAGCACGGATAGGCCGCTTTGCGCACGGCGGCGATTTGGGAGGGGTATGGTGGTGAGGATCCTCCACGGCGCGGGCGATATCGCGCGGAGCGGGGAGAGTCATGCGAGACAGCGATCGTGGGCCACGTGGTGCAAATGATAGGTAGTTCCAGCGTGCGAAATCCCCTGCCGAGCGTCCGCATCCTCTGGGGGATGACACGCCGGGCCCGCTCATTTCAGGTCCGCCGGTGCGGATGGGGTCTCCGGGGATGAAGATGTCTCCCACGGGCACCCCCCTGCATCACCGATTGTTGGGGATCATCAACGAGAATTCCAAGAAGGGCGGCGATGTCACCGCCGCGTGGCTGGCCGGCTTGCTCTCGGCCCCGCTGGCGGAAGTGGAAGCGGACCTCAAGGCGCTGGTGGCGCTGGGAAACGTCATTCAGGTCCCGAGCGAAAACGGCGAGGCGCACTACGCCGTCGCCCCCAGGCGCCGGTTTCTCGGGGAGCTCCTGGTCGAACTGGGGCTGTTGACCGCCGCGCAGCTGCAGGAGGCGCTGGCCGAGCAGGCCCGAACGGGCGAACGGCTCGGTGCCATTCTGCTGGCGCGGCGATACGTCGCCAAGCAGGACCTCGGCAGGACGCTGGAGCTGCAGCACGGCATCCCCTATGTCAATCTCTCCGCCCAAGCCATCGACGAGCAGTTGGTGCGAAGCCTGCCGGAACGGTTGCTGATGGATCACAAGGTCGTGCCGTTTGCCCGCCGCGGCGACGAGATCGACCTGGCGATGCTCGACCCCACGGACATCCTGGCGAGCGATGCCGTGGGACGGTACCTGAAGGGGCACGTGCGGACGTTTCTGATCACGGAAGACGACTTCGCCTGGGCGGTGAGCAAGTTCTTCGACGTGAGCCGGAAAGTCGGCGAGAGCCTCGTCGAATTTTCCGCGCCCGATCGCGAGGAGACCGAAACGCTGACGGTCTCGGTCGCGGATACCTACAACGATCCCCCGGTCGTCAGGGTCGTCAATACGGTGCTCAACGACGCCGTCCGGATCGGGGCCACCGACATCCACATCGAACCGGAAGCCGATGACACCCGGATTCGGGTCCGTGTGGATGGGATGCTGATGGACAAAGCGAGCCTTCCCCGTTCCATCGGGGACGCGGTGGCCTCCCGGCTGAAGGTGCTCGCCGGCATGGACATCGCCGAGCGCGTCCGACCCCAGGACGGACGGATGCAGTTTCGGGTTGAGGATCGCGAGTACGACATGCGGATCGCCACCCTGGGGACGACGTTCGGGGAGCGCACGGCGATCCGGTTGCTCAGCACCCGAAACGTCCTGGTCGGCCTCGATCGGCTCGGATTGTTCCCGGAGCAGCAGGAGTTGCTGGTGGAATTCATGGCGGCGCGCTACGGGATGGTCCTGGTGACCGGCCCCACGGGCAGCGGGAAGACGACGACCCTCTACGCGTCGCTGAGCCACATCAATCAACCGTCGAGAAACATCATGACGATCGAGGACCCGGTGGAGTATCGGTTGCGGGGGATCACCCAGATCCAGGTCCGCGAGAAAGCGGGGGTGACTTTTGGGATGGGCCTCCGGGCCATGTTGCGGCATGATCCCGACGTGGTGATGGTGGGGGAAGTCCGGGACTCGGAGACGGCATCGATTGCCGTGCACGCCGCCCTGACCGGGCACCTGGTCTTGAGCACCCTGCACACCAATAGCGCGGCCGGCGCTATGGTGCGGCTCTTGGACATGGGTATCGAGCCGTACCTCCTGACCTCATCGCTGATGGCGGTGATCGGGCAGCGGCTGGTGCGGATCCTGTGTAAGGCCTGCAAGCGCCAATATCGCGCCCGAGAGGAGGATCTCTTGACGCTCGGGTTCGCGACCGATGCCGACGTGGCCCTGTACGAGCGCGTGGGGTGCCCGGAATGCGGCGGGTTGGGCTACAAGGGGCGGACCGGCGTGTACGAGATCATTCGGCTGACCGACACCGTCCGCGACCTCGTGCAGCAGCGGAAGCCCGAAGTCGAGTTGATGAACGCCGCCCGGGCCGACGGGACGCAAATGCTGTGGGAGGTGGGGGTGCGAAAGGTCCTCGACGGTGTCACGACCGTCGAGGAGATGCAGCGGCTGATATCGTCCGAGATGCACTGACCCGATGCCGACCTTCGAATATGCCGGTCGCGACGTGCGGGGCGGCCTCGTCCGGGGACGGGTCGAGGCGGACGACGATTTGCAGGCTCGGGCGCAACTTCGTCGGGACGGATACTTCGTCACCGCGCTGCGCGAGTCGGTCTGGGCCCCGCGGCACGGGACGGGCGTGCGCAATCGGGCCGAAGTGGCGATGTTCACGCACGACCTGGCGATGCTGCTCGAGGCCGGGCTGCCCCTCCTCCAGGCCATCGAGGTCATGGGCGAGCACTCCGCGGACCGGCGGATGGAGGACGTCCTGCAGCAGCTCACCGTCGACATCCGCGAGGGGAAGAAATTCTCGACGGCGCTGGCGCGGCATCCCGATCTGTTCTCCCCCATGTACGTGGGACTCGTCAGCAACGGCGAGATGGGCGGGAGAATGGGCATCGCGCTGGAGCGGTTGGCGGGGTTCCTGGAACGGGATCTCATCTTCCGGCAGAAGGTGCGGGACTCCCTCATCTACCCGGGGCTCGTGCTCGCGATGGCGGGAGTTGTCCTGACCGTGTTCATCGTCTACATCATCCCGGCGTTCGACCGTGTCTACCGGCACGCCGGGAGTTCGTTGCCCCCGCTGACGAGAGCGCTGCTCGCCTGGAGCTCGGTGGTCCGGGCCAGCCTCCCCGTGCTGGTGCCGACGGCGATCGTGGTGCTGGCGGTGCCCCCGGTCCGCCAGGTGGTCTGGACGGCCCTGGCCGGCCCCCTGCAGCGGCTGGTGCTCCGGGTGCCTCATGCCGGGCGGCTCGCCCACACCGCGATGCTGGGCCGATTTGCGCACGCCATGTCCATGATGCTGGCCAGCGGCGTCCCGCTCCTGTCGGCGCTGGACGTCGCGGGCGAGGCCGTTGGGGCCGGAGAGTTTCGCCCGGTGCTGAGGACGCTGAGGGAGACGGTGGTCGAGGGCCAGCGCCTGACCACCGCGATGCGGAAGACCCAGTGGTTTACGCCGATGTTCATTCGGATGACCAGCATCGGGGAAGAAACGGGCCAGTTGGACGTCATGATGACACGCGCGGCAACCGTGCTGGACCGGGAATTCGACGTGCGCATGCGGCGGTTCCTCGCCCTGCTGGAGCCGGCCCTGACCCTGGTGGTCGGCGCCGTGGTCGGGGTGATCCTGCTGGCCCTGTATCTGCCGATCTTCGGGTTGGGGAAGGCGCTCATGCATTGAGATTTTGGGCATATCACCGATCTATGGGAGAGCCCGAAAGGATGGGTCGTATGCGGACGGTGCGGAGCGAAAACGGCTTTACGTTCATGGAAGTGCTGGCGGTCGTGATGTTGCTGGGGATCCTGGCGCTGGTGGCGCTGCCGAACTACTTCGGCACCCAGGCGGGGGCCCAGCAGGCGGTGCGCAAGTCGAACGTCGAGGCGATCAACACGGCGATCGCCCTCTACCAGTACAACAACAGCGGGGCGTGCCCCGGGCAAGCCGGCCAGCCGGCGTTCAACGCCTTCATGGGCAATGTGGTGTACTTCCCGGACGGGCAGCCACTCGATCCCACCGCGAGCCCGCCGTCCAGCGCGTCGTTCAACACCAACTACAGCAGCGTGACGTGCCGCACCAAGTAGGTCCGCGGAAGCCGGACCGGTGAGGGGATGAGGGAGGTGACAGATATGAAGCGCGTGTCAGGGGAAGGCGGGTTTACGTTCATGGAGGTGCTGGCGGTCGTGATGCTGCTGGGGATCCTGGCGCTGGTGGCGCTGCCGAACTACTTCGGCACCCAGGCGGGGGCCCAGCAGGCGGTGCGGCAGTCCAACGTCGAGGCGATCAACACGGCGCTGGCGCTGTACCAGTACAACAACAGCGGGGCGTGCCCGGGGCAAGCCGGCCAGCCGAACTTCAACGCCTTTATGTCCAATGTGGTGTACTTCCCGGACGGGCAGCCGCTCGATCCCACCGCGAGCCCGCCGTCCAGCGCACCGTTCAACACCAACTACAACAACGTGACGTGCAGGACGAAGTGAGGCCCACGGCGAGTGCAGCAGAGGCGGTGCGGAGGGGTCCCATGCCGGGTTGATGGCATCGGCGTGACGCCAGGGGGTCCCACCCTCATGGCGGCTCGATCCGGTGTGCGGGGATTCACGCTCACCGAAATCCTGGTTGTGACGGGCCTGCTCGCGGTCCTGCTCTTGGCCACGCTCCCCAATCTCGCCGTCCCGGACGCCGTCCCGACCGCGCAGGCCGCCCGCCAAGTGGCCGCCGACATGGGACTGGCCCGACGTCTGGCGATCGCCGACCACGTGAACTACCTCGTCACGTTCGCCCCGGCGGCTGGCCCCTACTCTTCGTACACCGTGGCGCCTCAGGGCGGCCCCCCCGATCCGGACTTCCCCAAGCCCCTCCCCGCCGGGGTGGTGATCACCGGCACCCAGCAGGTCACCTTTGCCCCATCCGGCGCCGCCACGGCACCCGCTGCGCTTGCCTTCGCCAAAGGCGCCGCCGCCGCCCAAGTGCAGGTCGCCTCCGCGACCGGATTCGTCCAGGAGACCGGTCCGTGAACCGCGAGGCGGGGTTCAGCCTGATCGAGGTGCTCGTCGCCACCCTGATACTCGGGTTGTCGATCGTCCCGTTGATGCAGCTGTTTCCGGGACTCGTGAACACCGCTCAGGATGACGAGATCACGACGCGGCTCGGCACCGTGGCCGCGAGGCAAATGGAGGCGGTCACGACCAGCCTGCACGCCAACATCACAAGCTTGGGCTTCGGGACGAGCTCCGCCGCTTGCGCCGATCTCCCGCAGTGCCTTGTGCAGTCGACGATCACGAGCGAGGCCTCGAGCGCCACGCCGGGGGTCGGACAGTTGGTCGACGTCCGGGTCATTGCCTGCGCGGATGCGAACGGCAACAATACCTGCGACCCCGGCGAACGCCAAGTCGAGTACGATGCCAAGATTACCTCGCGGCCGTAGCCTCCCCCGAGACGCCGGCGCCACCCTCGCCGAGCTGCTCGTTGTGGTTATGCTCCTGGCGCTGATCGTGGGGGCCCTCTACCCGCTGCTCTATAGCGGCCAGCAGGCCCAGGGCTACGCCGGCCGCCGCCAGGAGCTGATCCAGAGTGGTCGGGTCGCCCTCGACAAGCTCCTCCGCGAGCTGCGCGCGGCGGAGTCCTTCCGTACGCTGACCCCCGGAGACATCAGTTTCACCCTGAACTGGGGCGACGGCTCGGACGCCGCGCCGACGGTGGAATATGCGCTCAACGGCGCGACGCATAACCTCGAGTATCGGTGGCGCGCGGACTACGATTACCGCGCGCAGATCACCGTGCACGCAGCGAGCACGGTGACGACCCCGTATGCGGCCTCGGTCACCTTCAACCATGCGGCCCTGGTCCTGGCGGGCAAGAGTTTGGCCAGCGGAGACGACGTCCGCGTGCGGTATTGGAATGGCAGCACGATGGTCGAGTTGGACCGGCTGGTCGATCCGACCTCGGCCTGGAACAGCGCCACGACGACGGTGTGGTTTGCGCTGCAGGCCCCCATCGCGAGCGGCAAAACCGACGGCAACTACTACCTCTACTACGGCAATCTTGCCGATGCGAACCCGCCCGCAAACGGCGCGAACATCTTTCTCGACTACCAGGATGGGACCACGCTCGACGGGTGGACCCGGCGCGATGCGAATCCCGGGGCGTATTCGACGTCCGCGGCGAACGGGTTCATCTTTCAGACGGCGGCCGGGACGGGCTTTCGAGAACTCACCAAGAACGTCCCCCACGGCGACGTGGAGATCTTCTGGGGGTTCTCGAGCGCAGTGACCGACGCACGCGACGGTCTCGACGCCGGGGTGAGCGCCCGCCTTGCCGACGATGGGCACGGGTATCGCCTGACCGTGGGCGATCAGAACAATACCAGGCTGCGCATCGACTACTGGGCCGGTTGGAGCGGCGGCGGGGGGACCATCAAGAGTGTCGTGGCGCCGCTCGTTCCCGGGGGGCGCTATTTCGGGCGATTCTACCTGGTTGGATCCACCCTGCAGGCGAAGTTCTGGGCGGCGGGGCTCCCCGAGCCGCCGGGGTGGACCCTCGCGGCGATCGACGGGCGCAGGGCCAACGGAAACCACTACGGTCTGCTGGATGGCAATAAGGCCCCGGAGAACCACACGCACTCCACCGTGATCATCCGGCCGCGGGTCCCGGTCGACCCGACCACGACGCTCGGCCCGGAAACCTCGGGCACCCGCCCCGACGCCCTGGTCCCGCTGGCGGGGCCCTTCCGGTCGCTGGCGGTGGCGTGCTTCGACGCGAAGGATCTCTCTATCCCCTGCGCCCCAACGACGCCCGTCCGGACCGTCCAGGCGACGCTCGTGGTGATGGATCCGACCGGGCAGGTGCCCGATCTCACGCTGACCGGCCAGGCCTTTCGGAGAAGCCCATGATCCCTTCCGCGGCTCACACCTCCCGGCTGTCTGCGTGGGCCGCCTCGGCCGGGCGGGAAGACGGGCTCGCGCTCCCTCTGGCGATGGTCGTGGTGCTGATCCTGTCCGCCCTCATGCTGGGGCTTGCGCAAACGACGCTCTCCGAGATCAACACCGCGCTCCCCACCGATCGAGATGTGCGGGCGAACTATCTGGCGCAGGCCGCGCTCGAGGATCAGCTCTACCGGTTGAAGGCAAACAAGGATGCGGGGGCTATCCCCCCCACGAACTATCCGGTCACGGCGGGGCAGGAGACCTGGTACCGCACCACCCTCACCTGCCTCCTGAACTGCGCGACGAACTTCGAGACCCGGCGCTGGCAGATCGTGGCGACCGGGGAGATTCACGCGCCGGGATCCGCAACCGTCCTGCAGGATCGGGCCGTTCGTGCCGTGGTGGAGATTCATTACGGCGGCAGCGGCGGGTCGTTGTACCAGTTTCCGAACCCCGGGGGGGTGCTGATCCTCCGCTGGGAAGAGGTCTACCCGTAACGACTTCGATCGATCGCGGCCGCGAGGGTCACGCGGCCCGCGACGATCAGGCCTCCTGGTGAATGGGGCGGCCGGCGAGCCGCTCGATCTTCCGCCGGAGGAGCGCGACGAGGTCGGGGGGCCGTGAGATGCCATGCCCCTGACTCTCGAGCGTGGCGTGCAGGGCTTCCGCCGCAGCGGCGAGCGCTCCCGCCCGGTCACCGGCGCGCTCTCGGGCTCGGGTCACCTCAAGCAGGAGACGCGCTCGGTAACGGTCCGGCGCCCTCCACGCGAGGCGTTCCTGCTCCCACCGCTCGTGAACCCGCTCGGTCTCACCGAGCAGGCGATACTGCCGCACACACCGCCTAAGGATCCGCCACCGGTCGCGGAAGTCTTGGGGCGTTCCCAGCGCCCGCTCGAAGCAGGACACCGCTTGCCGGGGCTTTCCCCGCCGGGCGAGGAGGACCCCCGCACCCTCCCAGTCGATCGGGCGGTGAGATCCCGAGGGATCGCGCAAGACCTGCGCCACCGCCGCGTGGAGGCCGATGAGGGCAAGCAGATCCGCCCGGTTGTGTGCGAGGACCGGCTCGAGCGCGCCGCGCTCGGCGGTCCGGAGGTAGTGGACGTACAGGCCGGGGATCTCCCATCCCGGGATATCGCCTTCTCGGGGCGCACCCAGAATTTCGGTCTCCAGCGCGCCGAGGCGGTGCGTCCCCAAGACCCGGTGCCACAACCGTCGGGCGGTGTGGATGAGATCGGTGTGGACATCGACGGTGACCCCACGGAGGCGGTTGAGGATGAACCGGGCTTCGAGCATCGGCCAGTCGAATCGCTGGCCGTTGAAGGTGACGAGGTGTCGGGTGCGGGCGAGCCGCTCCTGCAGTCCGGTGAGGAAGCGCCCCTCCGCACTCAGTCGGCGGAGGAGGATCTGCTCGACCACGAGCGAGGCCCCCTGGAGCGACGCCAGCCCGACCAGGAAGACATAGGTCCCCGTGCCGCCGGCGAGGCCGGTGGTTTCGGTGTCCAGCCAGAGGGTCTGCGCGGGGTCGCAGCCGTCGTGCTCGTCGATGGCGCCAAAGTATTCCCCGAGGGCGCCGGACCCGTGGCGGTGGGCGAGCGAAAACCGCGCCCGGATGACCTCGACCCCCTCCCCCTCCCCCGACGGCGGCGGAACGCGGGGCCGCGTCGCCGGCCGGGTCGGCCCGAGGGCGCTCAGGCGCCTGAGCTTTTCCCGCACGCCGGAACCCGCTCCCGAGGAAGCGGCAGGGTCAGGCGGGCACACAGGCGTTTTTGAGCAGGTGCAGCGTGTGCTGCTTTCCGCGGGGTCCGATCTCGAGCACCGGCCCGACGCACGAGGGGCATCCTTCGCCGCATCCGCAGGCCGTGACCAGCGAGGTCGCCGCGGCGATGAGGTCGGTGCGCAACGCGAACAGGCGCTCCGCTTGGCCGACGCCGCCTGGCACCCGTTCGAACAACGTCACCGTCGGCTCGCCGGTGTGCGGGGACCGGATTTCGACGACCGAGCCGAGATCGCGGGGGTCGGACATGAGGTACAGCGGTGCGACGTTGGAGAGCGCGTGGGCGAGGCCCAACAGGGCGCTCTGAACCTCATCCGGCTGGAGTCCCGGGGTGCGCGCGGGCGCGAACGTCCACCAGGCCCCGGTGGTATGCAGCGTGGTTTCCGGCAGGTGGATTGTGCCGAAGCCGACGTTTTCGTGCGTGGTGAGCTTGAGCTTCTTGTAGATCGTCGGGCGGAATGTCACGACCACCTCGCCGTGGGCCGCCCCCGGGGCTTCGGCGAACTCTTCCAGCACCCGGATGTCCACGGCGGTCTGGGCGTCGGTGTAGTAGTCGACGTTCACCCGCCGGACGTAGGCCTTGCGTTCCTCCCAGTCCAGACGGTCGACGTGATGTTGCTGCCCGAGGTGAAGATAGATGGCGTCCTCGTGCACGAACGCCGGCGCCGCTGCGAGATCGACCTCCCCGATGACCCGCGGTGCCGGATCGGTCACGTCGATGATCACGACATTCTCGGTGGACGCGCTCCGCAGGCTGACCTCCTCGGCCGGATACGCTTCTGCGACATAGTGCCAGGCGTCTTCATCGTGGTGCAGGACGCGCTCGTCCTCGAGGTAGGCGAGAATCTCGGGGAGCGTGCTCGGGCCAAACGCTTCCCCATCGCGGACCGGCAGTTCGAACGCGGCACACTTGAGGTGGCTGGTGAGGATGAGCAGGTTGTCGGGGTTCGTGCGGGCCTCCTCCACGGGGTGCGCGAAGAGATAGTCGGGGTGGGTGACGATAAACTGATCCAGCGCGGCGCTTGACCCCACGAGGATGGCGAGGGCGAGGTCGCCCCGTCGTCCGGCCCGTCCCATCTGCTGCCAGGTGCTGGCGATCGTGCCCGGGTACCCCACCAGGATGGCCGCGCTCAGTTGGCCGATGTCGATCCCCAGTTCGAGCGCGTTGGTCGCGGCGACGGCGCGCACCGTGCCCTCACGCAATCCCGCCTCGATCCGGCGGCGTTCGCTCGGCAAGTACCCGCCGCGGTATCCACAGATCGTCCCGGGATCCAGGCCGCGCCGGGCGGCGTCCGTTTGCAGGTAGGTCGTCAGCAGCTCCACGCTGAGCCGAGTCCGACCGAAGAAGATGGTCTGGACCCGGCCGGCCAGGAGGTCCCCGGCCAGCGCCACCGCCTCCCGGACGGCGTCCCGCCGGATGCCCAGGGCCTGGTTCACGACCGGCGGGTTGTAGAGGCCGATCGCTCGAGGCCCGACCGGGGCCCCGCTTTTGTCGATCAGCGTGACCGACCGGCCGATCAGGCGTTCGGCGTGCTCCCGCGGATTGCCGATGGTCGCCGAGCAGCAGATGAACTGAGGGGTGCTCCCGTAGAACTGGCAAATCCGCAGGAGCCGACGGATGACGTTGGCGAGATGCGATCCGAACACGCCCCGGTAGTGGTGCAGTTCGTCCAGGACGACGTACCGCAGGTTCTCGAAAAGGCGGAGCCACTTCGTGTGGTGCGGCAGGATCGCCGTGTGCAGCATGTCCGGGTTCGTGACCACGATGTGGCCGGCCGCCCGGATCGTTCGGCGAGCGTCCGGCGGCGTGTCCCCGTCGTAGGTGTACGTCCGGAGGTCCACGCCGAGGGCGGCGATGATCTCATGGAGATCATCCACCTGATCGCCCGACAACGCCTTGGTCGGGAACAGGTAGAGCGCTCGGGTGTCTTCGCGTTTGAGCATCGCATCGACGACCGGGAGATTGTAGCAGAGCGTCTTGCCCGAAGCCGTCGGGGTGACCACGACGATGTCGGCACCCTGAACCACCGCCTGGTACGCCTCGGCTTGATGGGAGTACAGCTGCTGGATCCCCCGCTGGTGAAGGCCTTGCCTGAGGCGGGGATCGAGATCCTGGGGAAACTCCGCCAGGCGGGCCGCAACCGCCGGGAAGGTGTGCCACGCCGTGAACTGGGGGGCAAATCGGGGCCGCGTTTGAAGGGCTGTGAGGGTTTGCTCCAGGTTCATCGTCTGCCTCCGTCCTCCGAGTTCGAACATATGTTCGCGCCCATCCACGGATGATCCTGCCGCAGTGTGCGTCATTTCCCGAGGGGCATGCGAGAATCGACGCGGCGTCATTTTGGGCGCCGCCGCAAAGGCGCACCCGCCGTCACTCCGGCTCTTGGGGCACTCTAAGGGGCAATACAGGCGAGCGCGCTCGAAGACGCACACCCAGAGAGATCCAGGGGCTCCCTAGACGAGGCCGAAGCCGACGAACCTGGACAGCCTTCCCCGGGCGGCCGTGCGCGCGATAAGGAGGCAAGGAGATGGGTGGTCGGATGTGGGTGGCACGGCTCGCGGGCGTGATCGCGATCGCAGCGTTACCGGGGCTTGGCTTTTTGCAGGGAACCCTCTGATTCGGGAGGAACAGCGGCAGCACCGTGTACGCGGACGATTCCAACGGTGACATTCACAGCAACTGTCATAAAGGGTCGAAGACGCGCGGCGCGGTGGGAACGACAAAGGTGGCGGCGATTGCGGGGGGACTAACTAGTTCGCCATGAAAAATGCAGCTCGAACAACGGATCTGGTACAGATCCGGTAGCGGGCTGAAGGGATGAGCGGGTCCTTTCGCCCGAAACTACCGCGTCGCACCGATCGTCACCATTCGATCCAGATTGTAGGTCAGA
>DATGHU010000004.1 GCA_035307765.1 bacterium
TTCTCATCGCCGCCCTCACCGCCACTGCCGCCCTTGCCACCGCCGCCCGCATCGCCGCCATCACCGCCACTACCGTTCCCGCCGATGCCGACCCCAACGCTGTCCTTGGTATCGCCAACCCCGACGCCAGTGCCACCGAACCCGTTACCGCCGCTGCCCGCCGTATTGCTGCTCCCACTGCTCCCACCGTTCCCGCCGGCGCCGCCGTTGCCGTTATCACTGCCGCCTGTGCCCGCGCCGATGCCGTTCCCGCCGTTGCCGCCGCCGGAGTTCTCATCCCCGCCGGCTCCGCCCGTGCCCGTGCCGATCCCGTTGCCGTTCTCATCGCCACCGCTGCCGCCCTTCCCACCGTTGCCCGCGTTCCCGGCATCCCCACCATCGCCACCACTGCCATTGCCGCCGATGCCGTTCCCGACACTACCTTCGGCGGCGCCCACACCGCTGCCGACGGATCCGGTCCCGTTCCCGCCGTTGCCCGCCGTATTGCTGCTCCCACTGCTCCCACCGTTCCCGCCGTTGCCGCCATTGCCGTTATCACTGCCGCCCGTGCCCGTGCCGGTGCCGTTCCCGCCGTTGCCGCCGCCGGAGTTCTCATCCCCGCCGGCCCCGCCCGTGCCCGTGCCGATCCCGTTCCCATTCTTGTCCCCACCGCGGCCGCCCCTGCCCCCACTCCCGCCGTTCCCGGCATCCCCACCATCACCGCCACTTCCGTTCCCGCCGATGCCGACACCAACACCACCATCGACGCCCACACCGACGCCGTCGCCGCCAGTCCCATTGCCGCCGGTCCCGGCCGAGTTGCTATTGCCCGTGCTCCCGCCGGTCCCCCCATTCCCGCCGTTGCCGTTGTTGCTGCCCCCCGTGCCCGTGCCGCTCCCGGCCCCGCCGGTTCCGCCGCTCGTGTTCTCGTCCCCACCGGCCCCGCCTGTGCCCGTGCCGATCCCGTTGCCGTTCTCGTCGCCGCCGCTGCCGCCCTTCCCGCCTTTGCCCGCGTTCCCGGCATCCCCACCTTCACCACCACTACCGTCACCGCCGATGCCCACACCGGTGCCGCCGCTGACGCCCACCCCGTCACCCAATCCGCCCTTGCCGTCGCCCCCGTTCCCGGCGGTGTTGGCGCCCCCACTTGTGCCGCCGTTCCCGCCGTTCCCGCCGTTCCCGTTATTGCTGCCGCCGTTGCCTACGCCCGTCCCGGACCCGCCGGTGCCGCCAACGAGGTTCTCGCTCCCGCCGGCCCCACCGCTGCCCGTGCCGATCCCGTTCCCGTTCTCGTCGCCGCCGCTGCCGCCCTTGCCGCCCCTCCCTGCGTTCCCCGCATCCCCACCACCACCGCTAATCCCCGTGCCCCCGACGCCATCGCCGGTCCCCTCATCGCTGAGGCTGGTGCTGCTGCCATCGTTGCTGTTGCCATCGTGGCCGGCGCTGTTGCTATTCCCGCTGCCGCCGCCGCTGCCGCCCGCGCCGCCGTTCCCGTTGTGGCTCCCGCCCGTGCCGGTGCCGTTCCCCGCACCGCCGTTGCCGCCGCCGGAGTTCTCATCTCCGCCGGCCCCGCCGCTGCCCTTTCCGATCCCGTTCCCGTTCTTGTCGCCGCCCTCACCGCCGCCGCCACCCTCGCCGGCGTTCCCGGCAGAGGTCCCGTCGCCGAACGCGGAATTGGCGCCTCCGCTGGTCCCACCGTTACCGCCCGCGCCCCCGTTCCCGTTGGTGCCGCCGCCCGTGCCCTTGCCCGTGCCGCTACCGCCGTTACCGCCAGAGAGGTTATTACTCCCGCCGGCGCCGCCGGTGCCCGTACCGTTGCCGTTCCCGTTCTTGTCGCCAGCCTCGCCGCCGTCCCCGCCGTCGCCACCGTTCCCCGCCGAGCTATCGTTCCCTACGGCTTCGTTGGAGTTTCCCCCGTTCCCGCCACTCCCGCCGACCCCGCCGTTGCTGTTACCACTCCCACCCTGGGCCGTGCCGCTCGCGCCGCCGCCGACGCCACCGGTGGTGTTGAAACTACCCCCGGCACCGCCCGTGCCTGTGGCCGTCCCGTTCCCGCTATTATCGCCACCATCTCCGCCATCGCCCGCGTCGCCACCGTTCCCGGCCCCAGCTCCGTTGTTTTGGCTGCCGCCGTTGCCCGCCGCAGGGCCACCGTTCCCCCCATTCCCATTGTTGTCCCCGCCAGTGCCTGTCGCGGTGGCGCTGGATCCGGTCGACCCGCCGTTAAACGAGCCGCCCGCGCCGCCCGTGGCGGTCCCCGTCCCATTGCCATTGCCGCTGTTCGTGGCGTGCGCTATGGGAACCGCGATCCCGATGTAGAACATCGGCACCGCGAGTGCCAAAAACACCGTCACCAAAAAGTACAATGGACTCCGCACCTTCCGCCGCTTACGATCGCTACCCACGCACTACCACCCCCCCGATTGCCCCACACGCAACTATGGATAGAGCACGATGTCCTGTGGATAACAGAGACAGCGTCCCCCTCACGAATTGGCGCAGAACATGTCCAATTCATGAATAGAGGTTCTTGCTCCCTATTACCTTCCACAATCTAAATATCGGCCTGGGCTCAAACGAAGCCTAATTGGACGTTGATCCTTCGTCGATGGGGACCTATCTGAATGGTGTCATTCGGGATCCTTGGTGAGATCCGTGATGCCGTTTAGGATCGAAGGGCGGTGGACGTTCATTCGATCGACTCCAGTTGTCCTGACGATATGATGACTAGCCATACCACGTCATCGTCTGGGGTCTGTTGGGACTTACATCAGAGAGCTAACGGGGCAATCGAGAATCCGGGTTCTGTGTCTGGCTGGGGGGCCAGGATTCGAACCTGGACTCTCAGATCCAAAGTCTGATGGCCTACCGTTAGCCGACCCCCCATCGGGTCACCGCCATCCTATCGCACCGGCCATCCGCCGACAAGCGCCCAAAGGGGGGTCAGCCAAATACGGAACACGGGCGAAACGGCGTTGGACCACGGGTCGACGTAGCCCCGGAGGGAGCCGTTTATGGCGAGGTGAGCAGAGTTCGGACCGAGCGGAGCCGCGATGGCTACGCCAGCGCCACGGCTTCGATCTCGACCGCGGCGTCCCGCGGAAGCTTGGCCACCTGGACGGTGGACCGCGCCGGAGGGCTTTCTTTGAAATACTCGCCGTAGATCTCGTTCATCGCTCCGAAATCGTTGAGATCGCGCAGGAACACGGTGGTCTTCACCACCTTGTCCATCGAGGACCCGGCGGCCTCGAGGACGGCCTTCAGATTGTCCAGGACCCGCCGGGTCTGAACGCGGACGTCCCCCGGGACCGATTGCCCGGTGCGCGGGTCGAGCGGAATCTGACCGGCTGCGAAGACCATGCCACCGCCCACGACGGCCTGCGAGTAGGGGCCGATGGCCGGAGGAGCCTGTTCGGTTTTGATTACCCGCTTCGTCATTTACCCTCACCTCCACGGGGCTCGCCCAGAAATCAGAATTCCGCACCGCGACGCCGTACGGGCCGAATCGAGGCGGTGGCCCGCTACCGGCCCGGCTTCGACAACAGGGGGGCGGGGGCGATCGCCGCCCGGACGCGGGCGGCAATCACCGCTGCCAGGTAGGCCTTAATCAGATCCGCCCAGACGAACGGCAGGACACCGACCTGAATCGCCCGAGTCAGCGTACGCACCGCCCTCGAGGCCACCAACCCGGCGGCCCCCAACCCGTAGATTACCGCGAGGCCGGCGACCATACCGGCATAGACTCCCCACCGGGCCACCCCCGGGGATCCCACCCGCGCCGCGGCATCGGCGCACCAGCCCACGATCAGCGCGGCCAGCGGGAACGCCCACAGATATCCGGCGGTCGGCCCCACCAGGATCGGCGCCCCCCCGTGCCAACCCGCAAACACCGGCAGCCCCGCCGCGCCGAGCAGCAGGTACACGATCTGGCTCAGCATCCCGCGCCGGGCCCCCAGCACCGCGCCGGCGGCGAGCACGGCGAAGACCTGCATGGTGAAGGGCACCCCCGAAAGCCCGGGGAGGGTCACGCTCACCTGCGCGCAGACGGCGGTAAGCGCGGCAAAAAATGCGATCGCCGTCAGGTCTCGCGTCGCCATCGTCACGTCCTTGCCGGGGGTATCGAGCGGCAGTGCGCCGGAATCTGCGCGCGGCCTCGGTCCCATACCCCAGCCGCACCGGAGAATCCTGCCCAGCGCCGGAAGGGCCGAGAAAGCCGTTGCCCGCGAACGGATCAACCACTCCACCGCCGGGGGGTCAGATCTTGACCTGCACCCCGATCGCGCGGTCGAGTTGGGCCACGGCCACAAAGTACTGGAACGCGGCTTGGATGACGTTGCTGTCCGCCGTGGCGAGGTTCTGTTCGGCGGTGACGACCTCGAGCTGCGTCCCCACCCCCGCCTGGAACCGCACATTCGCGATTCGCAGCGCCTCCCGCGCCGAGGCCTGCGCCGTCTGGGCGGACCTCAACACCTCCGCGGCGTTGCCGAGCGACAGGTAGGCATTCCGCACGTCGAGTTCGACCTGCTGCCGCGTCTGCTCCTCGCCCACCTTCGCCGACTCGAGTTGGGCGCGTGCCGCGTCCACCTTGGCGCGGGTGAGGCCGCCGTCGAGGATCGCGATCGTCAGGACGATGCTGCCGGTGAAGTTCACCGTATTCTTGTTGGTGGGGTCGGACGTCTGAATCTGCGGGCCGGCCTGGACGGAGATGTTCGGCCGCAATCCCGACGCGGCCAGGTCGATCGCCGCCTGGGCCGCCGTTTCGCTCGCCTGGGCCGCCACGATCTCCGGCCGGTTCTGCAGCGCCTGCTGGATCAGGGCGGTCACGTTCTGCGGGACTTGGGGAAGGCCGAGGAGCGCCACGAGTTGAAACGTGCTCGACAAGGGCGCCACCAGGGTCGCCGCCAGCGTCTGCTGGTCCTGCGACAGCACCGTCCGCGCCTGCGTCAGGGTCTGCGCGGATTGCGCGAGCTGCACCTGCGCCTGCAGCAGGTCAAACTGCGGCGAGCTGCCGACCTGCACCCGCGCTTGGGTGACCCGCACGTTTTCCTGCGCGGCGCTGACGGCACGCTGCGCGGCGTCGACGGTGGCGTAGGCGGCCTGCACGGCATAATACGCCTGCCGGACGGACAAGACCACCTGCTGCGCCGCCGTCGTGAACTGGGCCTGGGCCAGCGCGACGTTGGCCTGGGCGATCGCGATCTGGTCCTCCAGGGCGCCGCCCGTGTACAGGGGGTACTTGAGGGTCAGGCCAAACACCCAGCTCGTGGCGGCGGTGCCCCCGAGGCCGGTCGCGCTAAACGCTTGATCGGTGATCCCCGCGCCGGGGATGGAAATGCTGCCGGTCAGCGGCGCGCTGGTACAGCAGAGGGAGGAATCGGTGAAGCTTGCCGATCCCCCTAACGTCACCGCCTTGGCCGCTTCTGCCTCCCGCAGCTGGGCCCGGGCGCTGGCGACGCCGAGGGCCGCCTGGCGCATTTGATAGTTGTTCTGCAGCGCCGTCGTGACGGCATCGGCCAGCGAAAGCGGGCGGGGCCCCTGCGTCGGGACCTGCGGCACGGTCGGGATGGGACCGAGGTCGGGCGCCGGTGGGGGGACCTGTTGGGCGCCCGCCGGGAGCCCCATGAAGAAGAACGCGGACGCGACGATCAGCGCAAGAAGCCGATTTCCCATCCATCACCCTCCTCGAACGAGATCGAGCGTACGCAACCGCTCCCCCGTACGTTTCTTACGACGCGCCCCGTCCCCGCGCCTCCGCCTCGGGAAAATTCGCGGCCGGAGAGGTGGCGGACCGTCCTCGCCCCAGCGAGTGCGGAATCGTCGCCCACCCACGCCGGATGGCCGCAAGCCACCCGGCGATCCGAATCTTCCCCAGATCGTCAAACAGCGAGTACATCACCGGAATCGCCACCAGCGTCAGCAGCAACGACATCGTCTGGCCGCCGATGATCACCGAGCTCATCGCCCGGTTGGTCGCGGCGCCCACCCCGGTCGAGATCGCCAAGGGGATCATCCCGGCGACGAAGGCGATGGTGGTCATCAGGATCGGCCGGAGCCGATCCCGGCTGGCGGCGATGATCGCCGCGTTCCGGTCCAGCCCCTGCGCCCGCAGGTGGTTCGCCCGATCGATCTGGAGAATGGCGTTCTTCTTGACCACCCCGAAGAGGACGAGGATGCCGAGCTGCGACAGAATATTCAGCGATCCGTGCAGGAACAAGATCGACAGCAGCGCAAACGGGACGGTCAGCGGCAGCGAGAGCAGGATCGTCACCGGATGGATCCACGACTCGAACTGGGCAGCCAGCACCAGGTACATGAACACGAACGACATCATAAACGCCTGCATGAACGCCGTGGCCTGGCGCCCCTGCTCCGCGGCCTGTCCGGTAAACGTCATGTCGTACTGCGGGCCCAAGTTCAGGGCGCGGACCTTTCGGTCCAATTGCTGCAGCACGGCCTGCTGCGAGATCCCGGGCAGGAGATTGGCGGTCAGCTCGACCTGGCGGCGGCGGTTGTAGTGGTCGATCTCGCTGGGTCCCGTGCCCCGGCTGACGGTCACGACCTGCTCCAAGCCGACCACGCCTTCGGTCGACGAGAGCACGGGGAGCTGGGCCAGCACCTCCTGGTTCGAGCGGTGGAGCTTGTCGGCCCGGATGTAGATCTTGTACTGCTGGCCCGCTTCGGCGTACTTGGCCCCTTTGGCCTCGACCCCCTGGATCAGCATGTACAGCGCATTCGCCGCGTCCACGGCGTTCACGCCCAGGTCCGCCGCCCGCGCGCGATCCACCTGCATCCCGAGTTGCGGCGCGCCGCTGATCAGCGAGGAGCGGGCATCAACGACCCCCGGGATGGAGTGCAGGATCTTGATGCCGGCGTCGCCGACGCGCGTCAGCACGCTCAGGTCGGGACCGCTCACCACGTAGTCCACCGGCTGGAACCCGCCGCTCCCGAAGTCGGAGACCGCCTCGATCTGGGTCTGCAATCCGAGGTAGGCGTACCGGGGCAGAATCGTGTCACGAACTTTGGCCTCCATCGCCTGCTGGCTGAGCGTGCGCTTGTTGAGGTCGACCATGCGCGCAAAGATCGTGAACCGGTTGGGGGTGTTCTGGGGATCATCACCCACGGTGACGATGGTGTAGTCGATGCCGGAAAGCTGCCGGATCTCGGACGCCAACTGCGTGCCGAACCGATCGGTCGCCTCGAGCGTCCACCCCTCCGGGGCGCGGACGACGACTTCGAACTGCGACTCGTCGTCCTCGGGGAGAAAGTTCTTGTTCACCGCCGCCCCGAGGGGGACGATCGCGACCAGCGTCAGCACCGTCAGCACGACGACGGCCCAGCGGCGGCGCAGCGCGTGCTCCAAGAGCCACCGGTACCCGCGGTCGACCGCCAGGTACGCCCGGCCGCGGTGCCGCTCCGGGGACGCGCCGCCGTCCGCCGGCACCCCTCCGTCGTCCGCGCCTCCCCGCTCCCGCCCTCCCCGCCGGAGCCACCGGGAAGAGAGCGAGGGGGTGAGCGTGAAGCTCACCAGCAGCGAGACGGCGATCGAAAACGCCATCGTCCATCCGAAGCTGCGCATGAACCGGCCGACGATCCCGCTCATGAACGCCAGCGGCAGGAAGACGGCGATCAAGCTCAGCGTGGTCGCGGTGACGGCGGGCCCGATCTCGCGCGTCCCCTCCACCGCCGCCTGAACGGGCGACAGCCCCTTCTCCCTCAGCAGACGATAGATGTTCTCCAGGACCACGATCGCGTCGTCGATGACGATGCCGACCACCAACGCCAGCGCCAGCAGGGTGATCGTGTTCAGCGTCAGCCCGAGGGCGGCGATGAGGGTAAAGGTGCTGATGATCGAGGTGGGAATCGCCAGGGCGGCGATGATCGTGGACCGCCAGTTCCAAAGGAACGCCAGCACGACCAGCGCCGCGAGGATCGAGCCCACGATCAGATGCTCCTCGACCGCCCGGGTCGAGGCCTCCACAAACACGGACTGGTCCCGCACGATCCGAAGCCCGTATCCGGGGGCCAGCGTCGGCCCCATCGCCTTGAGGCGCGCCTTGACCGCGTGGACGACGTTGAGCGTGTTCGTGCCGGACTGTTTCACGATCTGGATCAAGACCGCCGGCGTCCCGTCCACGTTGGCGGTGGTGACCGGATCGGCCGCGCCGTCCTCGACCCGAGCG
This sequence comes from bacterium, assembly GCA_035307765.1. NCBI lineage: Bacteria > bacterium. The sequence continues at coordinate 8,160 of DATGHU010000004.1, forward strand.
ACATCGCCGATCGTGATCGCATGGTTGTCGCGCATCGCCAACCCCACCCTCGTCAGCTCCTGGGGGGAGGTGAGGCGGCCGAGCGCCCGGAGGGTGAGCTGGGTATTGCCCTGATCCACGTGCCCGGCGGGGAGCTGCACGTTCTGATTCTGGACGGCCTGCAGCACCGAGGTGACCGGAAGGGCGTAGGCCGCCAGACGATCGGGGTCGACCCAAACGTTGATCTGCCTCGGCTCGTCCCCGATCAGCGTGACCTGCCCCACGCCCGGGATCCCCTCCAACTGCGGCCTCAGCACCTTGTCGGCGTACTCGGAGATGTCCCGAACCGAGCGGGGCGCGGAAAGCGCCAGTTCCATCACCGGCACCGCTCCCGGATCGAACTTGGACACGAGCGGGGGGTCGATCCCGGCCGGGAGATCGGGGATGGTGTTGATCTTGTTCTGCACTTCCTGCGCGGCGACGTCGACGTTCTTCTCCAGCACGAATTGCATCGCCACCAAGGATACGCCGTCGGCGGATGTCGAGGCGATGTGGTCGATGCCGCTGATCGAGTTGACCGCGTTCTCGATCTTGTTGGTGACGTCGGTCTCAATCTCTTCCGGGGAGGCGCCGGGATCGGTCACCGTGATCACGACGAAGGGGATATCGATATTGGGCCAGCGTTCGATGTTGAGGTGGGCATAGGAAAAGACCCCCAGAAAGACCATCGCCAGGGTGATGACCGAAGCGAGGACGGACCGGCGAACCGAGAGCGCGGCGAGCCACTGCATGCGGGGGAGCCTCCTAGGGCCGGGGAGCGCTGGGCGCGACCGGTTGGTTGTCGGTGAGGCCGTCCTGCCCCTGCACGACGACCGTGTCGCCCCCGGCGAGCCCGGCGACGACTTCGATCAGCCCGTCGTGATGGTCGCCGAGGGTCAAATTCCGGTGGACCGCGCGTCCGCCCAGGACGACGAAAACCACGGGCCCCGAGGCCGCCGTCATCACGGCCTGTTCCGGAATCTGCAGGACGTTGTGGCGCACCCCGACGATGATGGCGCCGCGGGCGAACATCCCCGGCCGAAGGATTCCCTGGGGGTTCGGGACCCGCACCTTGACGCCGAACGTCCGGCTGGAAACGTCCGCCCCGGGCGTGATTTCTTCCACCTGGCCGGCAAAGGTCTGCCCCCCCAGCCCGTCGACCGCCAGCTGCGCCTGCTGTCCCAGCCGGAGCTCCCCCCGGTGCTGCTGCGGAACGATGAACTCGACGTAGACGTCGTGAACCTCGCTGAGGACGAACAACGGACTCTGGGCCGAGGCCGCCACCGACGAAACGACTTCCCCGGGCTCGACGTTGCGCTGCGTGATGGTGCCGGGAAACGGCGCCGTGATGGTCGAATCGCGCAGCTGTACCTGGATGGCGGCCAGCCCCGCTTGAGCCTGGGCCAGCTGCGCGCGCGCCTGCTGGATGTCCTCCTCCCGCGATCCGATGTGCACCAGGGCGGCGTTTTGCACCGCCGAATCGTAGGCCGCCCGAGCCTGCGCGACCTGCGCCTCCGCGACCTGCGCCTGGGTCTGGGCGGAGTCGAGGTCCTGCCTGGAAACCGCGCCCTGACCGAACAAGGATCGGGCCCGCTGCAGGTTCGTCTGCGCGAGATCGAGCGACGATTGGGCGGAGCGGAGGCCTGCCTGCGCCTGGTTGACCGCGTCGATACTCTGCTGCCGCTCCTGGGGGCGGGCTCCGGCCAGGACTTCCTGCAGCCTCGCCCGGGCGGCGGCGACGTTGGCCGCGGCCTGCGCCTGCTCCGCCGCCAGATCGCTGGTGTCAAGTTGCAGCAGCGGGGTGCCGGCGCTGACACGGGCCCCTTCGTCGACCAGAACCGCGGCGACCCGGCCGGAGAGCTTGGATCCGAGCTTCGCGTCCCGAATGCTTGTGACGGACCCGGAAGCCAGCACGCGCGAGACCACGTCGGCGGGGGTCGCCGTCGCCACCACGACAGCCGCCGGGACGCTCTGAGCCGCAGCCGGGGTGCCGGGCGTCGGCTCGGCCCGACCGCGTCCCCGCCATGCCATGATCCCGCCGACAGCCAGCACGAAAATCACGCCGACCACAACGACACGCCACCGCATTTGGATCGTCCTCCCCAACAAAGATCGCTTGGTGTTCAGGCGCCGGTCGAAGCCGGCAGCGGTATCAGGCGCGGCCGTTCCGCCAGGCCGTCAACAGGTCGCCCGCCGCCTGCAGGGCCAATCCCCGCGCGCGATCCCGCGCCTCGATTGGGATCCGGCCGGCCATCAGCAGGGCAATGAAGCCGTGAAACACGCTCCACAGGGTGAGGACTTTCCCCTCGAGATCGTCCGGGGCGCCGTCCACCGGCGGCACAGCGGCTGCCACCACCCCGCGGAACGTCTCGAAAACCTCCCGGGCTTCCGCGTGCGGATGCTGGTGCTCGGGTTCGCAGAAATTCACACCGCCCAACCCGGAGATCACCTGGTAGAGTTCGGGGTGCTTCCAGACAAACTCCCAGTAGGCGTCCCCCATCGCCCGAAACGCCCCATCGGGGTCTCCGTGGGCATCGCGCGCCCGCCGCAGGGCGTCGAGGAGCAGGCGGAAGGCCTCTCTCGACACCTCAGCCAGGAGCGCTTCCTTGTTCTCGAAGTATTCATAAATTGTCGGGGGAGTATATTCGATCTTCTCGGCCACCCGGCGGATCGTCACGGCCTGCCAGCCTTCCCGGGCGGCGATCCCTCTCGCCGCATCCAGGATGGCGTGCCGCATTTCGAGGCGCTCCCGATCCCGCCGCTCCTTGATCCCCACGAAGACATCACCTTCCCTTGATCAATAACCTAACAACGTTCACTTAACTTGTCAATAGATACCTAACGGTGTAAGGACAGCGATAGACTTTGGCCACAGGGGCCAGGCGAGCTGCCTGCGCCGACTTGATCAGGCTGAAAGGGGGTTAGACCTTTAGTTCCAGAACAGCATTGAGGCGGGCGAACCCCGCCTCGAGATCGGCGATGAGGTCCTCGAGGGCCTCGAGGCCAACGTGGAGGCGGAGGAGGATCCCCGGCTCCCGCCAGGGGCGCGCCGTGCGGCTCTCCTTCGGGCTGGCGGGGATGATCAGACTTTCGTAACCGCCGAAGCTTGCGCCGATCCTGAAGAGGCGGAGGCCGTCAAGCAGCGCCGCCACGGCAGGCCTGGAGTCTGTGCGCAGGAGCACGCCGAAGAGACTCGACGCGCCTAGAAAATCCCGCTCCCACAGCGCGTGCCCGGGATCGTCGGGGAGCGCCGGGTGCAGCACCCGGGCGACCTCAGGTCGCGCGGCCAGCCATTTCGCCAGTGTCAGCGCGGCGCGCTCGTGGTGACGCAGGCGGACGGCGAGGGTGCGAAGCCCGCGCAGGGTCTCGTAGCAGAGGTCGGGCGACACGCAGTCGCCGAATTCGCCCAGACCGTCCTTGACCCGCCGGAACACTTCCTCGCTGCGCGCGGTGATCACGCCGAGGAGCAGGTCCGAGTGCCCCGCCAGGTATTTCGTCGCGGCTTGGACCTCGAGGTCGACGCCGTGGTCGAACGCCCGGAAGTTGAGCGGAGTGGCCCACGTGTTATCGAACAGCACCAGCGCGCCTCGGGCGTGCGCCGCGCGGGCGATCGCGGGAACATCCTGCACCTCGAACGTCTGGGACCCCGGGGACTCCGCGTAGACGACCCGGGTGTGTGGGCGGATGAGGGACGCGATCCCAGCCCCAACGTGAGGATCGTAGAAGGTGGTCTCCACACCGAAGCGGGCCAGCACCGCGGTAGCGAAATGCCGGGTGGGACCGTACACGGTATCGGCCACCAAGAGATGGTCGCCCTGCCGCAGGCAGGCCGTCAGCGCCTGGGTGATCGCCGAGAGCCCGGATGACGTGACGAGCGATCGGTGGCCGCCGGAGAGCTCCGCCAGCGCCTCGGTCAGGGCGAAGGTCGTGGGCGTGCCGTGAATCCCGTAATAGAACCCGGTGTATTTCCGGTCCGTTCGGTGCTCAAACGCCTCCATCGTCGGGAAGAGGATCGTCGACGCTCGATAGACCGGGGGATTCACAACGCCGAAGTGGCCGTCGGGGTCCCGGCCGGCGTGCACCAGCCGTGTCTCAGGCTTCATCGGTCCTCCCATCATGTCCCGCGGGCCGCGCCCACGTGAGGTCCCGCGTCCGCGATCTTCCCGGGGTGATCACCCGGCGCGCGGGGTCCCGGGGTGCCCGACGACGTCGATCTTGACCTCGGTCGCGACCGCGACCGTCCGGTAGAGTGGTCAGCGACTCCGCCACACCTCGACGAGCCGGTCGGCCTCGGCCCCCTCGACCCCGTGGATCTCAAAGCGCATGTCGATGCGCGCAAAGCGCGCCGGATCGGCGGCGGCCCGAATGCCCGAGATCGTCACCTCCATCCGGTGCACCGGCACCCCGCTGTCCCGGGCGTACTTCTCGATCAGGGTGACGCCGCACGACGAGATGCCGGCGAGGAACGCCTCGCTGTTCGTCATGTGCTCGCTGGGCCCCGACGATGAGTCCAACATCAGATGGTGCGTTCGGGCGGCGCTGAGCGCGCGCCCGGGGAACCCGGTGGAATAGGTCCTGACCGTGTCGGTGGTAAACGCGTCGGCCACGGAAAACCCCCTCCGCGGTGTGGAGTGCCGATCTTGTCGGGAGATCCTTCGATGCGCTCACGCGGCTTATCCTGCCCCTGCGCCCACGCCCCGGGCCCTCCGAGAACGCGAAGGGCCGTCCGGGGCTCCGCACCGGACACGCTATCGGTGCGGAGGATGCCCGAGGGCCCACTGGCTCGGGCCCAATCGGATCGCCCCGCGGGCCTCGTCGATCCCCTCGAATACGAGCAGCGACACATACTCGTCGACGAGCTTCTCGCTGGGGTGGGCGGTCTCGATGAGGACCCCGATCCCGACGATCTCCGCCTGAAATTCTCGCATCAGGTCGAAGACGCCCCGCGCGGTGCCGCCTCCGCGCAGGAAGTCGTCGATGAAGAGCGCGCGCGCGCCGGGGGGAACGGCGCGCAGGGGAAGCGTCATCGACTGCACCGCCCGCGACGACCCCGAGACGTAGTTCACCCCTACGGTCGGTCCCTCCGTGCCCATGCCGCCCCGCCGGGCCGTGACCAGGGGCACGTTGAATGCGCGGGCGGTCATGAGCGCGAGCGGGATCCCTTGGACCTCCATCGACAGCACCACGTCGGGGCGCCGGTCGGCAAAGAAGGTCGCAAAGACCCCACCCAGCGCGGACACCAAGCTGGGCAGCGAGAGCAGATCGGCGGTGTAGAGGAATCCCCCCGGGAGGATCCGCGACGGTTCGCGCAGGCGACGCGCCAGGTCCTCGGCGATCGCCCGGATCTGCCCGGGAGTACGGTGGGGGGTGAAGCGGACCCCGCCCGTCGCCCCCGCCAGTGTCTCGATCCTCCCGAGCTGGAACTGCTCGCAGGTCTCCCGCAGGGATGAGATATCCTCGCTGATCGTGGACTTGGCCGCTCCCAACGCTTCGGTAAACGTCCCCAGCGGGAAGACGGTGTGCGGTTCCTGAAACAGCCGGTGGGCGATCGCCACCATGCGGTCGCCCCGCCGAAGCCGCCTCACCACCCCGCGATCCTCTGCGCGTGGCCCGAGGTCGACGTCCCCCGGTCCCGCCCCAATCGCTCGCGGACCAGCGCGAGCATTTCCGCGGTGTCGACATCCACGGCGATCTCGGGGGTCGGGCAGACGAGCGCGCGCACGCGCACGCCGGTCAGGGTGGTCCCCCGTCGCTCGAGAGCAGCGATGCGCAGGGTACCGGCGGCGAGGCCGGCGAGCGTCCCCAGTCCGAACAGCCCGGCCAGCTCCCACGGCCGCTTCCGAGCGCGGATCGCCCGCTCGACCGCTCCCCGCGCCCGGGCGAACGCCGTGGGGGACATGAGGATGAGGCTCCCGCCGGTGAACGTGCCGTCGCGCAGGCGGACGAACGTCTTCCGGACCGTGGGGAACGCTCGCGCCACTTCCTCGCGCCGGACGATGCCGTAGACGATCTCCGCGTCGAGCGCCGCCGCCTCAGCCGCGAAGGCATCCACGGCCGCCGGGGTGAGCAGGGGAATGTCGGCGCCGACCGCCAGCACCGGCTCGTTATCCGGGAGCGCGGCGAGGCCGGCGGCCAGGTTCTCGATCAGCGCCCCGCGTTCTGGAACGGGTACGTCGACCGCGGCCGCCACGGACGGCGGAAGGGGCATTGGCCCGACCAGCGCGATCCGGCGGACAGCGGCGGCCCCGCGGAGCGCGTCGAGCACGAACTCCACCATCGAGCGGCCGAGCAGCGGGGCGAACGCTTTGTTCGGAACGCCCCCGGCCACGCCGGGATCGGGCCGTCCTCCCGCCAGCACGACCGCATTGGGCATCCCGCCGGACCTACCGTTCCTCGGCAAACGTCCGGGTCACGATCACCTCAACGTCCGCCGCGCTCCCGAGCGCCGCGGCGAGCTCCTTGGCCGCTGATTCGTTCGCGGCCATCGCGAACACGGCGGGCCCGGTGCCGGAGAGGGAAACCCCGAGCGGCCCCATCGCGGTCATCCGATCGCGGATCGTGCCCACGACCGGATGGTGGGCGATCACCACGTCCTCAAACACGTTGCAGAGCATCCGGCCGACGCCGCGTGGGTCTTCCGCCTCCAGCGCTCGGACGACGCCTTGGGTGTTCGGGTGCCGACGCACGGCCTCATGGTCCAGCGCCTTGTAGGCCCATTCGCTGGTGATTTGCACGGTGGGCCTGGCGATGACCACCCAGGTGGTGGGGAGCGGCGGCAACATCCGCACCCGCTCCCCCCGCCCCAACGCCAGCGCCGCCCCGCCGATGAGGAAGAAGGGGACATCCGACCCGATCTTGCTGCCGAGCTCGATGAGTTGACCCTCGTCCAGCCGCAGCTTCCACATCTGGGCGAGGCCGAGCAAGGTGACGGCGGCGTCGCTCGAGCCGCCGCCGAGCCCGGATGCCACCGGAATCCGCTTGGAAAGTTCGATTTCGACCCCGCGCGGAATCTGGAAGGTCTCCCGGAGAAGTGTCGCCGCCCGGTGCACGATGTTTTGCGTCTCGACCGGGACGTCGGGGCTGGCGCAGCGGAGGCTGATCCCCTCGCCGTCCTCCCGAAGGATGATCGTATCGTGGAGCTCAACCGTGTGGAGGACGGTTTCGATGTCGTGGTAGCCGTCGGGACGATCGCCGAGCACATCGAGGGTCAGGTTGATCTTTGCATACGCGTTGAGGCGCAGCTGCTTCACAGCGGCACACCCCCTCTGAAAACACAACCCGCGGGGCCGCGAGATCGCGGCCTCGCGGGGTCAACCGCGGGCGATTCGTCGTGCCATTGGGGCTCCGTGCATGGCGATTGTTCCCTTCGCGATGCCGCCCCGGCCATCCTCCACCCGCTGCGCGCCCGCGTCCACCCGGGGCGCGCAGCCCGGATCGGGCGGGGGTTGACTTGACACCCAAATGGAAACACCTATGATGATGGTTATGGCATCACCGCCCGGCGGGCCCACGCACCCCGGCCAGCCCCCCTCCGAACCCGCCGCCGTCGAGGCCACCCCCCAGCCTTCCAGAGGGCGCGGACGCTGGGCGGCCGCGGTGCGGTGGGTGCTCATCGCGACCCTGGCCGTCTTCGCCTGCCTCGTCCTCGCCGCCGTCGGGTTCATCAGCCTCCTCGCCACCCCGCTGCGGGAAGCGCTGAACTGGCCCTACCCGCTCACGCAGCGGACGAACGTCCTGATCATGGGTCTGGACCGCACCGTCAGCGACCGCAACCCCAACGTCGTCTACCCGGTGTCCAGGACCGACACGCTGATCGCCGCCACCTTTGATCCCGCCGCCCGGCGCATCTTCCTGCTCAGCGTGCCGCGTGACACGCGGGCCGCGATCCCCCACCACGTCACGACCAAGATCAACGCGGCCCACGCGTGGGGCGGAGTCCCGCTGACCCTGGAGACGGCGCAGAACTTCCTGGGGGTACGGTTTCCCTATTACATCGAAATCAACGAGCGCGGGCTGGTCCACCTGATCGACGCCGTCGGAGGCGTGAACATCCACATCGAGAAAGACCTTAACTACGACGACAATTGGGACGGCCTGCACATCCATCTGCAAAAGGGGTACCGGCGGCTCGGGGGCAAGGCGGCGATGGAGTACTCCCGATTCCGGCACGACCCGCTGGGGGATATCGGGCGAATCACCCGCCAGCAGCAGGTGATGAACGCGCTGCTCGACGAGCTGCGACGGCCGCGGATCGCCACGCACTTCTCGCGATTGCTGCGCGTGTTCCACGAGGACATCACGACCAACCTCAGCGACGATCAGCTCGTTACGCTCGCCTTGTTCGGCGCGCGCCTGCCCGCGGGGGCGCTGGTGCGCGAAACGTTGCCGGGCAACTTCGGCGGGGACGATTGGATCGCGGCGGGTCCTCAGGACCGCGGGGTGATCGCGCAGATGTTTTACGGGACCGACGCCGACGTCTTCGCCCGGACCACGGCCGAGGTGGTGGCGCGGTCGGTCAATCGCGATGCGGTGAACGATGCCGTGGCCCGTCTGCGTGCGCTCGGCATTCGAATCGAGCGAATCCGGACGGCGTCGTCCGATCCGCCGGCCACCGCCGTGCTGGTCCACCGCGGGGATCCGCGGGTGGCGAAAATCGTCGCCGCGCTCATCGGCGGCGCCCCCATCGTCGACGCCACGTCAACGGGGACCGCCGACCTCACGGTCATCCTTTCCGACGATGCATCGGGGAGCTCCGGGCCGACGCCACCTCGATAGGGCAGGCTCGGCGCCCCCCCCTCCCCTTCCGGCCGGGGCGCATACCGACACGCCCCGCCGCCGCCCTTCGTGCCGGGCTCGCGTTCGGTATCGGTGACCGGACCTCAACACCGCAGCGTCTCCCGCGCATCCGGCCGATCGCCCCTCAGTCCGGACGACTTCGGCGGATCGTGTGGTGGCGCCCAATGCCCCCCGGCCGCGAGAAGCAAACCGACAAACGTCAGGCCCCACGCCGCGATCGCCACGGAGGTCAAGAAGCGGGCGACCGGGAGCAAGAACGGGACGGGCAGGTTGCCCGCGAGCGCGTAACTGGCGGTGGCGTACATCCCGATCGGAAACACCAGCGTCCAGTACTCGGGGTCGTAACCGACCGCCACCCTTCGGACGATGTGCCGCCAGATCCCCAGGATGACGAGCAGCGGGATCCACCAGGTGCCCATCGCCCACAGCGCCAGGGTGGCCCCCGCCAAGAATGGGTACAGCTCTTCGAGCAGCGACCAGGAGGCACGGTGCTCGATCAACAGGGCACCGGCAAGTGTAGAGATGGCCAGCGCCCCCATGTTCACCCAGTAGGGACGGCGTGAGCGCCTCGGGGATCAGCCGGACGAATAGGAGCCGGTGGAGGATCATGCCGATCAGCGGGACATACAGCATCCCCCCCAGCAGATAGGTGGCGAGGGCGAAGAACAAGCCGATGTGCTGCCAGGTGTCGGTGCGCGACGCGACAAGCATCCCGAGGACCGACACCGATTGGGTGGCGACGACGACAATCAGCCATTCCCCGCTGAGCGCGCTCTCGAGCGGGGGCTTCGCCCCTTCCGTCGTCATCACGGTGAGAAATGCATAGATGAGCAGAGCCCAGAGGGCGATCCCGAGGAGCCACAGCCCCCGCCCCGCCGCGGCGTCCCCCGCCAGGAGGACGAACTGGGTGCCGAGGACGCATGTGGCCGCGGGCACGGTGAGGAAGCCGGTGCCCCGCAGGCGATGGGTGAGGTCCTCGACGACGCCGGAGGGGAAGGTGATCACCCGGACGGCCGTCACCACCCAGAGCGCCGCGTACACCACCTTGTTCAGCTGAAAGAGCCCCCAGGACAGAGGGGAGAGCCCCGCGTCGAACGCCGCTATGGAGACGATCCCCGTGGCCATGACCATGGCGAAGCGGCCAGGGTCCAGCGCGCGAATCCTCCGCAGGAGCTGCCTGCTCAGATGCCGTCCCTTCGATTTGTCGCGCGCCGACCCCACAGACAGCCGAGCATGGTGCCTCCACCCTCCGGTGGGACTCACGGGTTTCCTACCCCTACGGAGGCGCCCCGGTTTCGGGTTCGGGGGACCCCAAAGGGGACCGGCGAGATTACGAGGAGGATGCGGTCTGCAGAATCGGGTCGAGCGCGCGAGCGAGGACCGCGAACGCCATCAGCCCGAGCGTTTCCGCGCGCGCGCGGGGATCGACGCCGGCGGAGGCGCAGGCGCCCCCGACATCCTCCTTGGAGAGCCCCAGCCCGCTGGCCAGTGCATTCTGAAGGGTCTTTCGGCGCTGTCCGAAACCGGCGGCCACGATCCGGAAAAACCTCCGCTCATCGGGGACGCTCACCGGCGGCGTCCGGTGCGGCACGAGCTCCACAAGCGCCGAGTCCACCGCGGGCCTGGGCAGGAACGCGCCGGGGGGGATTCGCGCCAAAATCCTCGGGGTGGCGCGATACTGGATCGCGACCGACAAGATCCCGTACGCCCGGCCACCAGGGGCCGCGGCGATCCGCTCCGCCACCTCGCGCTGGACGGTCACCACCAGCACCCGGAGCCCGAGCGGAGCATCGAGCAGGCGCATCAGCACGGCCGAGGCGATGTTGTAGGGCAGGTTGGCGACGACCTTCCGCGGGGCGTCCGGCGGGCCGTCGAAAAGGGTCGCGGGCGGAAGCTCGAGGATGTCCCCGGCCACCACCCGCACGTTGGGTCGGCCCGCCACGATCGCCTGGAGCACTCGCACGAGGGCGCGATCGACCTCGACCGCCGTCACCCGCCCGGCGCGTTCGGCCAGCCCCAGGGTCAGCGTGCCGATTCCGGCCCCGACCTCAAGCAGGGTGTCGGCCGGGGTCACCGCCGCCGCGTCGAGGGTCCGGCAGAGGGCCTGCGTGCTAACCAGGAAATGCTGCCCCCACCGTTTGGCCGGGCGGATGCCGAACCGCTGAAGAACTGCCCGGGTCCCCGCGGGGGTCGCCAGGTCCTGCGCGGTGAACGAAGCCCGGCTCGCTTCCAGGGGATCCCCCCGACGTTACTGCGTGATCGCGCTACCGCCAGGCGAGGATGTACACCTTCACATTTCGGCGCCCGAACTGCATCGCCTCCTGGTAGGTGTTGAAGCAGAGGTCGACGCGGGTGCCGCGGATCGCTCCGCCGGTGTCTCCGGCCACCGCCGCCCCGTACCCTTCAATGAAGAGCCGGGTTCCCAGCGGGATCACCGACGGATCCACGGCCACCACGCCGTGCTGGGCGATCAACCCGATCGCGGTCTTGGGCCCGACCCCTCCACCGAAGTTGTTGGGCCCGGGGTAGTAGGCCGAAGCCTGCAGCACCATGATCTCCTTGCCGGCGTATGGTCCGGACGCCGCCAAAAGCGGTTTGGTGCCCACCGCAATCACGCGGGGGGTCGGGGGCGTGACGACGGCCTCGGCGAGCGTCTGCACGGTCACCGCGCGGCCGTCGGCATATTCCACGCGGACGGTTCGGTCCAAAAGGCCGGGCCGCCCGTCCGACCGGACGGCCCGAGTGCCCTTGAGCAGCGTGGGATCGGCGACGATCCTCGACGGGAACGCCACGGGACGGCGCACGACCCAGGTCCGGGTCTCACGCCGCTCGATCGTGATCCGCATGTCGGGTGCAAGGGCCGTGGAGGGGTCCGGATACACCCGATCCTCACCACGAACCTGGATGTTCAGGAGGGCGAGCGCCTCCCCCACCGTTTGAGCGGCCACGCGCGCGGATCGTGGGGTCCCGCCGACCGACATCACGAGGGGTAGGGCGCGGACGACGCTGATCTGGATCCCCGGCCAGATCGCCGTCCCGACCGGAGGATCCACCCGATCCTCCGGGCTCAGGACGATCTTGTTCTCCTTGAGGACGTCGGCCACGGTCCGCCGGAGCGTGCTGTAGGCTCGGGTCTGCCGGTCGATGGAAAGGTAGACGTTCTGGCCGAGCACGAGGTGCCACAACCGGGGAACCGAGATGAATGGTGCGAGCAGGCCCGACACGAAACAGGCCACCAGCAGGTAGGCCAGGTACGCCGACCCACACCGCCGTTGGTCTTTGAGGACTCGAATGTCACTGGCCGTCGATGGCGAAACAGCCGGCGCCATACCCTCCCCCCTTCTGCAAGCCCAAGCTCGTCCCGCCGAGGCGGGACCCGCCGCCGCACGTCAGAAAAATGTCGGAAAGGATAAGGCCAGGTCAGGTCCAGTGGGGCGACGTAAGGCTGCAGCGGTTGGGAGGCGGATTATGTGATATAGACTTTATTCTACTTCAGCCACAATAACATATAGACAAAATTCAATGCAAGGGAAGATTCTCCTCCGCGGAGAGCTACGTCAGAGGTCTCTTAGAGGAACTGGGTCGCCTTTCGTGCGCTCGACCAGCTCAAAGAGGACCCCGTGGGCGGAGGCGGGGTGGATAAAGGCGACCCTCGAGCCGTCCGCTCCGGGACGGGGGACCTCGTCGATCAGCCGCATCCCAGCCGCGCGGGCGCGGGCCAGCGCGAGCTCGATGTCGGGCACCTCGAGCGCCACGTGGTGGATCCCCTCGCCCCTTCCCGCGAGAAAACGACCGACCGGCCCCACGGCGGCAAGCGGTTCCAGCAGCTCGATCTCGCTCCCTCCGACCGGCACGAAAGCCGCGCGCACCCCCTCGCGCTCCAGGGTTTCGTGCCTCGCAGCCGCAAGCCCCAGCCGGCGGGTGAGCGCCTCGGCCGCCTCGATGCGCCGGACCACGATCCCAAGGTGGGCCAACCGGATCCCGCCGCGTGCGGGCTCACTCATGCCGGCCTCCCAGGGTTTCGTCTCATCCTTCACGGCGAGGGGTTCGTCCGCCGGCATGCGGTGTGACGAGCAGCCGCTCCAAGACGATCTCGACGATTTCCCGCCGGTGGAGCCGTCTCGGGGGTCGGAACCGCTTCTCCGGCGCGGGTCTCCAGGGGCGAGATCGAGCCCGCCTGGGAGATCCTGGCCGGATCCCTTGGTAGGTGCACCCGGCTCACACCACCGCAGGGGGCCGATAGGCGCCGAACCGGCTCCGCAACACGTCGCAGATCTCCCCGACGGTCGCATACGCCCGAACGCACTCCAGGATTCGCGGCAGCAGATTCTCGTCGGTCGATGCCGCCTGCCCCAGCGCATCGAGCGCACCCCGCGCCCGGGCCCCGTCGCGCTCCGCGCGGACCCGAGCCAGCCGGGCTTTCTGCCGGGTGATGACCTCGGGGTCCACCCGGAGAATCGCCGGGGGGGGTGTCCCCGCCTGCTGGAAGCGGTTTACGCCCACGATCACGCGGCGGCCCGATTCGATTTCCTGCTGCTCGCGGTAGGCCGCCTCGCCGATCTCGCGCTGGACGTACCCCTCCTCGATCCCGCGCAGCATCCCTCCCATCCGATCGATCCGATCGAGGTACGCCTGCGCCCGCCGCTCGATCTCGTCGGTGAGATACTCGACGTAGTAGGATCCCGCCAGCGGGTCGACGGTCGATGCCACGCCGCTTTCGTGGCCGATGATCTGCTGCGTCCGGAGGGCCACCAGCGCCGCCTCATCGGTGGGCAGCGCCAGCGCCTCGTCGAGGGCGTTGGTGTGGAGGGACTGCGTGCCGCCCAGGACCGCCGCGAGCGCCTGGAGGGTGACCCGCACGACGTTGTTGTGCGGCTGCTGGGCGGTCAGCGCCACCCCCGCGGTCTGGGTGTGGAACCGCAGCATCTGCGACCGCGGATCCGCCGCCCCGAATCGCTCGCGCATGATCCTGGCGTACAGTCGCCGGGCGGCGCGGTACTTGGCCACCTCTTCGAAGAAACCCATCTGGGCGTCGAAGAAAAATGCCAGCTGCGGGGCGAATCGATCGACGGCGATCCCGGTTCGGCACACCGCCTCGATGTAGGCGATCGCGTTGCCCAGGGTAAAAGCCACCTCCTGCACCGCCGTGGCCCCGGCCTCCCGGATGTGGTACCCGCTGATACTGATGGGGTTCCACCGGGGGAGGTGGGCGGCGCAGTAGGCGCAGGTGTCGGCCACCAGGCGCATCGAGGGCCCCGGCGGATAAATGTAGGTGCCCCGGGCGATGTACTCCTTGAGAATGTCGTTCTGGGTCGTCCCGTCGAGCCGGTCCGGGGGGACCCCCTGCCGCTCGCCGGCGGCGATGTACAGGCAGAGCAGAATCGCCGCGGTGGCGTTGATCGTCATCGATGTGCTGACGCGGTCGAGGGGAATCCCCTCGAAGAGCACCTCCATATCGGCCAAAGAGTCGATGGCCACTCCGACCTTCCCGACCTCTGCCTCGGCGAGGGGATGATCGCTGTCGTACCCCATCTGCGTGGGGAGGTCGAACGCCACCGACAGCCCGGTCTGCCCCTCCCCCAGGAGATACCGATATCGGCGGTTCGACTCCTCGGCTCCGCCGTATCCGCCATACTGGCGCATCGTCCACAGGCGGCCCCGATACATGGTGGGGTAGATGCCGCGGGTATACGGATACTCCCCCGGGAAGCCGATGTCGCCCTCGGGATCGACGCCGGCGATGTCGTCTGGGGTGTAGACGCGCGAGACCGGGATGCCGGAGGAGGTCGCCGGGTCTTCGCTCCGCTCCGGGTCGGGGCGATCCCCCTCGGGTTCCCGTCGCGGGCGTCCGCGGCGGGGCGGACGTTTTTCCATCGTCATCGGCGGACTCCCATCCCACGATCGGCGCGCGACCGCCGGCTCATTCCAGCGTGACCAGCACCTGGCCGGCGGCAAGCTCCTGGCCGGGTGCCGCGTGGACGCGTCGGACCACGCCGGCGTGGGGGGCGCGGATCTCCATCTGCATCTTCATCGCTTCTATTATAGCCAGCGGCTGACCGATCACCACCCGGGCCCCCTCGTCCACCTCGACGGCAACGAGCAGACCGGGCATGGGGGACCGCACCTCCAAGCTCCGTCCCGCCGCGGCGGCGCCGGGCTCCGCCCCGCGCCGCGTCCTCGCGGTCTCGGCGACGAAGGGAAGACCGTCGAGCAGCAGGGTCCACGGGCCGGCATGATCTCGAACCGACAGGGTGTGGGAGGCCCCGTCCACCAGCAGCGTAAAGTGCGCGGGGACCACCTCCACCAACTCGACTCGATGGACCTGACCGGCGATCGTGACCGCCCACACCCCTCCCGTCTCCTCCACGCCGACCTCGATCTCTTCGTCGTCCCCCACCCGGACCCAGTAGGCTGTCACGACACGCCCTCCCCACGCGCCGCCCGGCCCCAGGCGGAGAGACCCTGCGGCGGCAGGAGCGGCGTGCGCCGAGATTCGCGGTGCGTCAACACGGCGGCGGCGAGGGCGGCAAGCCGGCCGTGGCGTCGCGGGCGCGCGTCCCATTCGTGCTCGACGAACCGGGTGCCGTAATCTCCGGACTGGAACGCCGGGTGGGCAAGCGCCCACCGGTGGAAGGGGATCGTCGTGGGAACTCCGGTCACGATAATTTCCCGCAGCGCCATGCTCAGCCTGGCGATCGCCTCGCGGCGGGTCGGCCCCCACGCGATCACTTTGGCGAGCAGCGGGTCGTAGAACCGGGTGACCTCCATCCCCGGGGCGAGCGCGCCGTCGATCCGGATCCCCGGCCCGCCCGGCAGCACGACCTGACCGATCCGTCCGGTCCACGGGAGGAACTGCTGGTCGATGTCCTCGGCGGAGATCCGGCACTCGATGGCGTGGCCCCGCAGGCGGACCCCCTCCTGCCCGAACGGAAGCGCATCCCCCGCCGCCAGGGCCAGCTGCAGTGCGACCAGGTCGCATCCGCAGACCATCTCCGTGACGGGGTGTTCGACCTGCAGCCGGGCGTTGATTTCGAGAAAGAAGAAGGCTCCGTCCGACACGAGAAACTCCGCCGTGCCGGCGTTTTGGTACCCGACCGTCCGTGCCGCCGCGACGGCCGCCGCGCCGATGGCGTCCCGAAGATCGTCCGAGAGGGCCGGCGAGGGGGCCTCCTCGATCAGCTTCTGGTGACGCCGCTGGATCGAGCACTCGCGCTCGCCGAGATGCACGATCGCCCCGTGGGCGTCCGCCACGAATTGCACCTCGACGTGCCGGGGATGGTCGAGCCACCGCTCGAGATAGATGCGATCATCGCCAAACGCCCCCCGCGCCTCCCCGCGCGCCAGGCGCAGCGCGGCGGGCAGGTCGGTGGGCCGCTGCACGAGGTGGATGCCTTTCCCCCCGCCGCCCGCGGCAGCTTTGATCAGCACGGGGAACCCGAGGCGATCCGCTGCGGCGATCGCCGCGTGGTCGTCGAGGGGATCCGTTCCCGCCAGCACGGGGATCCCGGCGGCCGCGACCGTGCGGCGAGCCGCGGCTTTGTCGCCGCAGAGCGCGAGCGCGGCGGGAGGTGGACCGACAAAGACCACGCCGGCCTGCGCGCACGCCTCGGCGAACGCGGGGTTCTCGGAGAGAAACCCATAGCCGGGATGAATCGCGTCGGCGCCGGACCGCTGGGCCGCTTCGACGATCGCCCCGATATTGAGATAGGATTCGGCGGCGGCGGCCCCGCCGACCCGGTAGGCTTCATCGGCCGCGCCGAGGTGGAGCGCGCCGCGATCCGCGTCGCTGTACACCGCCACCGTGGCGACCCCCAGGGTGCGGCACGTTCGGATCACGCGCAGGGCGATCTCGCCCCGGTTCGCCACCAGCACTTTCTTCAGGGACCGACCCGGCATACGCCCGGCGAGAGGAGGGATCAGAGCGGGATGTTTCCGTGCTTCTTCGGAGGATTGCGGTCGCGCTTGCCGGCGAGCATCCGGAGTGCGGAGATCAGGCGCGGTCGGGTCTCGTGGGGCTCGATGATGTCGTCCACGTACCCCCGCGCGGCGGCGACGTAGGGGTTGGCGAACCGCTGCCGATACTCGGCCGCCAGGCGAGCCCGGGCCTCCTCCCGGTCTTCGGTCCCGGCGAGCTCGCGGCGAAAGATGATATCGATCGCCCCTTCCGGTCCCATCACCGCGATTTCGGCGGTGGGCCAAGCGAGGTTCAAGTCTCCCCGGATGTGCTTGCTCGACATCACGTCGTAGGCACCGCCGTAGGCCTTGCGCGTGATCACCGCCAGCTTCGGGACGGTGGCCTCGCAGTACGCAAACAGCAACTTCGCCCCGTGCCGGATGATCCCGCCGTGCTCCTGGGCGGTGCCGGGCATGAAGCCCGGGACGTCCACAAACGTCACCAGCGGAATGTTGAAGGCGTCGCAGAACCGCACGAAGCGGGCGCCTTTGACGGAGCTGTTGATGTCGAGGGTGCCGGCCAGCACCGCCGGCTGCTGGGCCACGAGCCCCACGGGCCGCCCGTCCAGCCGGGCCAGGCCGATGATGAGGTTTTGGGCGAAGTGCCGGTGGACCTCGAGGAACTCGCCATCGTCGACCACGCGCCGGATCACCTCGTGCATATCGTACGGCCGGTGGGGGTCGTCGGGGACCACCGCATCGAGCTCGGCGTCCATGCGGTCCGGCGGATCGGTGCAGGGGGTGCGGGGGGGATCGTCCTGATTGTTGAGGGGCAGGTACGCCAGGAGACGTCGGATCAATCGGAGGGCGTCGGGATCACTCTCGGCGATGAAGTGAGCCAGGCCGCTCTGACCGGCGTGCACCGTGGCTCCGCCCAGCTCCTCGAACGTCACGTCCTCGTGCGTGACGGCCTTGACGACCTGAGGCCCCGTGACGAACATGTAACTGGTGCCTTGGACCATCACCGTGAAGTCCGTGATCGCGGGCGAATAGACGGCCCCGCCCGCACAGGGGCCCATGATCGCCGAGATCTGCGGCACCACGCCGCTGGCCAGGGTGTTTCGGAGAAAGATCTCCGCGTACCCTCCCAGGCTGACCACGCCTTCCTGGATGCGAGCGCCCCCGGAATCGTTCAACCCCACGACCGGCGCGCCGTTACGAAGCGCGAGGTCCATGATCTTGCAGATCTTCGCGGCGTGCCCTTCGCCCAACGATCCCCCGAGAACGGTGAAGTCCTGAGAGAAGACGTAGGCGAGCCTGCCGTGAATCGCCCCGTACCCCGTCACCACGCCGTCGGCGGGGGCGTCGACGTGGTCCATCCCAAACGCGGTCGCACGGTGGGTGACGAATCGATCGAGCTCGACGAAGGTCCCGGGATCGAGCAGCTCCGCGAGGCGCTCGCGGGCGGTCAGCTTTCCCGCGGCGTGCTGTCGGGCGATCCGGTCCGCCCCGCCTCCCTCCTCAACACGCGCACGTCGCGCGGCTAAGTCGTCCTGCCGACCTCGGGGGCGCTCAGGCACGCCTACGCGCCCGCGGAGGGCGCAAGGGGCCGGATCGAGATGATCGCGTGCTTGTAGAGCAGCTCGGTCGCGCCCCCGGCTTCCACGAGGAGGGTGTAGGTCCCGACGTCGCGGAGCACCGCGTGGGCGACCTCGTACCCGTCGCGGCAGCGAATGTGCACGGGCGTCCTCGCCTCCACCAAGGGGACGTAGAATCCGTCTTCGATCGTCTGGGGCTCGGCCCGGGGTGGGGCCACCCCCACCCTGGAGCCTTCGTAGTGTGCCGTCACCGCAGCGCCTCCCTTCTGTTCCGGGCGGATCTCCTGCAGGTCCTCCAGGACGTCCGGGTGCACGAGGCCCGGCTCTTCCGGCCCGTTGACCGACCGCGGCGTCGGGACGGGGGGAGCCGCGGACACGCCGGAGGGGTGCGGCGCTCCGCCGGAAGAGGGCCGGGGGCGCGCGCCGGCGTGCATGGAATGGCGCATCGCCTCGAGGTGGGCCCGCCGGTCCCCCCCCGCGGCCTGGGCGGAGTCGCCGGACGACGCATGGCGGATCCACTTGGCCACCGCGTCCAGCGCCGCGTGCACCGCCGCCTCCGGCGCGCGCTCGCGCTGCGGGGCCGCGCCGACAAAGACTTCCGGCCCCCGAGGCGTCTGGGCGCTGATCCCGACCAGGATTACCGGGTGGTCCATGCAGGTGGCCGTGGACACCTGCTGGAGCGTGACCCGCCGGTGCTCGGAATCCAGCACGGAGCGGGCCGCATCCACGGTCGCCATGACCAGGGTGCGCAGGCGGTGTTCGACCCCCAGCGGCCCTCGCGCCTGCCCGGTCCCCGCCCGCCGCTCACCCCACCGCTCCCAGACCACCTGGACGCGCGCCGCGGCCTCGGTTGCGGAAACGGTCTCTTCGAGGCGCACGACCTGGAGATCCGACCCTTCGCTGGCGTGGGCCCCCCGGAGGTGCGTGACATGAATCCGCCAAGGCTCCACCGGGATCCCGTACTCGGTCATGAGCGCGGCGACGATGGACCGCCGCGCAGCGCGGCCCTCAACAGCGTCGTCGGCCGTCACGTAGATCTGATCGATCTCCCCGGAGGGGGACGTCAACAGCCGGATGGCGGCCACCCCCTCCACGGTCGCGAGGAATCGCTCGATATCTTCGGCCAGCACTTCTCGCGGCATCGGGGGGTATTTCTGCCAACGCCGGAGGGCCCCCTCCATCAAAACGAATCATCACACCGGAGGAAGGCGGCGACTCAGAAGGACGGGGGCGAGGCGGGCCGCCGGAGGGGCGATCCAATCTCGATCCCCTCCCCGCCCAGGGCCTCCACCCGTTTGTGGTCGATGAGGATCTGGGCCGCCGGCGCGTCGGCGAACTGGGTCGCAGTATACACCACCTGCCAAACCCGCCCCAGCATGCTCGTGCTCCCGCCCCCCGCCGCGAAGGTCGCGGAGAGGTCGACGGTCGCGATCCCGCCGCGCACGTGCACGCCGAGGAGTGCCGTTCCCTGCGGGATCTCGGTGTGGAACTGGGGATCGCCCGGCCCGCGCAGGAGGGCGCGCAGGGCCGCATCCAGCCGGACGTCCGACGGGCCGGGCGGGGCGGCGCGGCGCACCGCCGCCAGTCCGCTGAGATGGTGGGACCCAACGGTGCGGACGAAATACACCTCGACGGAAGCCGGGCGCTGGCGGGCGACCCGAACGACCGCCACGACGGCGATCAGCAGGAGGAGAAGGAGCCACCAGGCGCGCCGGCGTGATCGGGCGCGTGCCATCACCGATCCTCCACGATGCGGAGAAACTCCAACTCGTCGAGCACGGTGATCCCGAGCTTGTGCGCCCTCGCGATCTTCGTCCCCGGCTCGACCCCGGCCACGAGGTAGCTGGTCTTGGGCCCCACGGCGTCCGCCACGATCCCCCCCAACGCGGTGACGCGCCCGGCGGCGTCCCGTCTGGAGAACCGCTCCAGGGTCCCGGTGAACACGAAGATCTTCCCGAGCAGCCGGCCGCCGCCCGGGGCCGCCGGGGCCTGGGGGCGCACCCCTGCGGCCTCGAGCTTCTTGAGCAGTGCCCGGGTGGCCGACCGCGAGAAGTACTCCCGCACGCTCTCGGCGATCGCCGGCCCGATCCCGGGGGCGTCACTGATCTCTTCGAATCCGGCGTCGGCGAGGCGGTCAATCGTCGGGAAGTGCCGGGCAAGCACCTCGGCCACATGGAGGCCGACGTGCCGGATGCCGAAGCCGTAGACGAGCCGGGCCAGGGTGGGGCGCCGGCTCCGATCGATCGCCGCGATCACATTGTCCGCCGATCGATCCGCCATCCGGTCCAGGGTCAGCACCTGCGCCTTGGTCAGCGAAAAAAGATCCGCCGGATCGCGAATCAGTTCGCGATCGAGCAGCTGCTGGAAAAGCTTCGGACCGACCCCGTCGATGTTCAGCGCGGTCCGCGAGGCGAAATGGATGAGCCGCTCGAGCACCTGCGCCGGGCATGACGCCCCGCCCGTGCAGCGGGCGACCGACTCGCCCGGCTCCCGCGCCACCGCGGAACCGCACACCGGACACCGGGTGGGCATCACGAATTCGCGCTCGTCTCCGGCGCGCCGCTCCACCAGAACCCGCACCACCTCCGGGATCACCTCCCCGGCGCGCTGGACGACCACGTGGTCGCCGATTCGGACGTCCTTGCGGCGCACTTCGTCCTCGTTGTGCAGGGTGGCGTGGCGGAGGATCACGCCCGAGACCCGCACCGGCTCCAGGTCCGCGACCGGCGTGAGCGCACCGGTCCTCCCCACCTGTACCGTGATATCGCGCACGCGGGTCTCGGCCTGCTCGGCCGGGAACTTGTAGGCGATCGCCCACCGGGGGGCCTGGCTGGTCGCCCCCAACTCCACCTGCTGATCGAGCGCGTTCACCTTGACGACGATGCCGTCGGTTCCATACGCCAGCGTCCCGCGGCGCGTCGACCACTCGTGCACGTAGTCCAGGACCTCGTCAAGCGTGACGGCGCGGCGCATGTGGGTATCGACCGGCAGCCCGGCTTCACGGGTCCACTCCAGGCTCTCCCAGTGCGTCTTAAACCTCCGCCCTTGGACGGCCCCCACCTGATAGATGGCCAGGTCGAGCGGTCGGCGCGCGGTGACGCTGGGATCGAGTTGGCGCAGAGAACCGGCCGCGGCGTTGCGGGCGTTGGCGAAGGGCGTCTCGCCCGCGGCCGCCCGCTCCTCGTTGATCGCGTCGAGCGCCCGGGTGGGGAGGTAGACCTCCCCCCGCACCTCGATGAACTCGGGGGGAGTCGCCTCCCGCCGGAGCCTTAGCGGCAGCGACCGGACCGTGCGGAGGTTCGGAGTGATATCCTCGCCCCGCACCCCATCCCCCCGCGTCGCCCCCCGGACAAAGGCGCCCTGCTGGTAAATCAGGGAGATCGCCGCGCCGTCAAATTTCAGCTCGCATACGAACTCGACGGCCCGGTCCCCCACCCCGACGGTGACGCGCTTGTGCCAGGCCCGCACGTCGTCCTCGTCAAAAGCGTTGGCCAAGCTGAGCATCGGCTGCGGATGCTCGACCGGACGGAACCCCTCCGCCGGCGGCGCGCCGACCCGCTGGGTCGGGGAATCCGGTGTGATGAGGCTCGGGTGCGCGGCCTCGAGCACCCGCAGTTCCTGCACCAGCGCATCGAACGCCTCATCCGAGATCTCGGGGTCGTCGAGCACATGATAGCGGTACAGATGATGGCGGATCCGCTCGCGCAGGTCGGCGATCTGCTTCGCGATATCGGGGGGCGGACGGCGCCCCGCGGAGACCCGGCGGCCTTCGGCCTTCATCGATCGGGCCTGCGGGAGATGGCCGTCGAACGGTTGGTCACGGAACTCCTCCGGGATCTGTGAGCGTACGCCTCCGAGGCATTCGGCGCGCCCGTGCGGGGTCCCTAGCGGAACGGCCTCCGGCGGGACGCCCGCGCCGACGACGCACGAACGCCCCCGGGCCGCGGGACAAGGCGGCCGGCGGGGGCGTCCCGCGTGCTCGGTGGAACGATCCGGAGTGTCGGGCCCGCGCGCTACCTTCCGCCGGCCATGGCGGGGACGATCGAGACCTCCGCCCCCTCCGCCAGGGGAGTCTGCAGGCCGGCGAGGAACCGGATGTCCTGCTCGTTCACGAAGATGTTGACGAACTGCAGCACCTCGCCGCGGCCGTCCAGGATCTTCGCCCGGATCCCCGGGAACCGCTGCTCCAGCGCGTCGAGCGCCTGCGCGATGTTGCTGCCGGTGACGTCGATCACCCGCTCGCCGTTCGTGATCCGGCGCAGCGGGGTCGGAATGCGGACATGCACGGTCATCGATCGTCCCTCCCCTGCGGCTCAGTCGCCCGCGAGGGCGAGCACGCGCTCTTCGAACGACGCCAGCGTCGGCTTGATCGTGATCGAGGCCTCGACCACGTCTTCCACCGCTCCCAGCGCCTTCAGACCGATGCCGGTGATGTAGGCGACGGTGAGCTCATCGGGCCCGATCACGCCGGCCCGGGCCAGCTTGCGCAGCGTGCCGACGGTGACCCCCCCGGCGGGCTCGGTGAACAACCCCTCGGTCTCGGCGAGGAGCCGGATGCCCTCCACGACTTCTTGATCGCTCACCGACTCCACGACGCCCCCCGTCCGGCGCGCCAGGTCGAGGACGTAGTGCCCGTCGGCCGGCGCGCCGATCGCCAGGGACTTGGCGACCGTGTTCGGGCGGACCGGCACGACCTTGTCCGCACGGGCCTTGTAGGCGGCGGCGATGGGCCCGCACCCTTCGGCCTGCGCCGCGGTCATCCGCACGGTGTGGCGGGGGATCACGCCCAGCCGCTGGAACTCCTCAAATCCTTTGTGGATCTTTACGAACATATTGCCGGAGCCCACCGGGACGATCACGCGATCGGGCGCGCGCCAGCCCAACTGCTCGGCGACTTCGTAGGCGAGGGTCTTCGCCCCCTCCGAATAGTACGGACGGAGGTTGACGTTGGCGATCGCCCATCGGTGCTCATCGCCGATCTCGAGGCACAGGCGGTTCACGTCGTCGTAGGTCCCCTCCACTTCCACCACGGTCGGGCGGTAGACGGAGGTGGTCACGACCTTCGCGCGCTCGAGCCCTTGGGGGATGAACACGACCGCGCGCAGGCCGGCCTTCGCCGAGTGCGCGGCGACGGCGTTGGCGAGATTGCCCGTCGACGCACACGACATCACCGTGAAGCCGAACTGTTTCACGGCGGCGACGGCAACGGCGACGACCCGGTCTTTGAACGACCAGGTGGGGTTGCGGGTGTCGTTCTTCAGATAGAGGTTCCGGAGGCCGAGCGCCTGCCCCAGACGGAACGCCGGCACGAGCGGGGTGCACCCGGGAGCGAGGTCCCATTCCGGGACGCGGGACGCCGGCAACAGGTCTTGGTACCGCCAGATCGAGGCCGGGCCGGCGGCGATCCGCGTCCGGAGCGCTTCCCCCTCGAGCCCGCCGAGGTCATAGACAGCCTCGAGCGGTCCAAAGCAGTCCTCGCAGACAAAGATGGGATCCGTTGGAAACCGCCGTCCACACTCGCGACAGACCAACCCGATTGCCGCCATCTCTCCCCTCCCCCATCGCCGCCGGACGACCTCCGGTGTGATACGTCCGGCGCCAGGATATCGCGCCAACAAAAATCCCCCGCCAACTCCGCGAGGGGGTATCAGCCCTCTTATCTACCGGAATTGGATCTTCCGCGGGAATTAGCACCACGCCAGGTGGGCACCTGGTAGGCTGCCGGGTTTCATCGGGCCCGTCCCTCAACCGCTCTGGATAAGAGTTGCTATTCAGTTTGAGCCCACGGTAGCATAGACCCCCCCTGGTGTCAAGGCGACGAATCAACTCGCCTAAAATCTTACTACGCGGCGTATCGTCACCTCATCGAAAATCTTACCGGGCGCTATACCCTCGCCCCACGGCGCGCGAAGCCCGCCATCCTCGACGAATTCTGTGCCACAACGGGATACCATCGCAAGTACGCCATCAGGCTCCTCAACTGCCC